>CAZLNX010000096.1:0-18038 GCA_964560795.1 uncultured Anaerolineales bacterium
GAAAAACGCAAACAAAATATTTAAGATTTGTAAGAGGTAAAAGAGAAGCCCGTTTCCTCCAAGGAAACGGGCTTCTAAAATCAAGGTTGTTGGAGATTGTTACGGCCCATCACAATCTGTGAACCACCGCAGGGTGCCATCGTCCATCAGGCCCATGTGCATCTCGACGGGTGATGTCTCGCCCTGGGATGTCAGGAACACCCTGACAGTGTAGACATTGTCTATCTCCATGGTTTGACCCTCGCGCTCCCAGGTCCAGGTAGCAGGACCGCTAGCACCTTCCACCTTGATTGCGAAAGTGGGGTCACTGAGGCCGCTTAGATAACTTTGGCAAACATCTTCTCCATATAACTCTATTACCTGGGGATGCAGGCGTTCGAACAAGAATGGGGCGTCCTGCAAGCGCATAGATGCTGCCAACAGACTGGCAAACTCAGAGACTGTTTCCCCGGTTACCAGGGGTGGTGGATTGTCTCCCTCGACAACTTCAACACTGATCGAGTTGTAGGCATTTAATTCCGGTGTGTACGCAAAATCAACGGCATCGATATTCTCGATGGTCAGAGTGTAACTGCCATAGGAATAAATGGTGAATTCTCCAAAGGCCATGCCATCTTCGTCTGTTGTGGCGGTCATTGTCTCAGAGCCATCCGGACCATCTAAGCGGACGGTGACTTGGGCGTTGGGGACAGGCTCTGGATCGCCACCATAAACCTTCGTCACCCACTGGACCAGACTCTCCCCAACCAGATGTTTCCAGCCACCAAAGAATCGACCGATCCAGGTCAGGAACTGCTTCTCAGGACTGGATGACATTTCAGTAGGGGTTGCCGTCGCCGTCGCAGTAGCGGTGGGTGCAAGGTCGGCATCGTCCGCTGGCGTTTGCGTCAGCGTAGGGAGAATTACTGAAACGGGCGTAGATGTTGGGGTTGGTGTGGGTGTAGGCAATAATGTGGGCGTTGCCGTTGGCGTCGCTGTGGCAGTCACAGGGGTAAACGGTATCCACGGAACAGGAACAACGGTTATGATGACGAATATGAGCAGGCAGAGACCTACTGCAAATCCGCAGCCAAGCCCAAAGCCGATGCCAACTGGAATCGCTTTGCGTATCTTATGAAGATACGAGATGATCACATCGAGCTTATACTCTAGAACCTCGGGTATTTCGGGCGATTCGGGAAATTCGTGCTCATCGGGATCAAATTCCCGCGGATCATCTGGGGGTGGCTTCTTTTCCTCGCCATTATCTTTTTCGGGTTTCTTTTCCCTGGGCACGCTGTGATATTCCTTCTTTGGGACAGGCGGTTCTTTGGGGATACTGGGCTTTTCTTTCACAACGGTCGGCGCTTCCGGTGATGTCTTTCCTTTGGACACACTGGCAGGTTTTCTCAACACTGTCGGTGCTTCCGCTGGTTTTTCTTCTTTGGGAAGATCGGGTAATTTCTT
The DNA here is from genome assembly GCA_964560795.1 of uncultured Anaerolineales bacterium. GTDB lineage: Bacteria > Chloroflexota > Anaerolineae > Anaerolineales > UBA11858 > NIOZ-UU35. Next base: position 1,447 of record CAZLNX010000096.1, read on the forward strand.
TCTGTCCTTTTTTGAGCGACCTGGGTAATCCATCGCTGCCTCCTTCCAACTGACAGACCTTTGTTAAACAAAAAACTGCTGACATAAATCAGCAGTTTAGATCGTTAGCCACGGGAGTATTGAATAGTAAAGAAAATGGAAATCTTGCCTGGAACGCTTACCGTGGAATAGTGGAACTTATAAATCGATTATAAGGAAAAACAATTTTGAATCAAATAGCACTATGTTCCTATTGAACAGGCCCACCCCATCCCAGGGAGATACGGCCGCGCTCGGGCTCTACTTTGCGGATGACAATGTCGATCACGTCGCCAACGCCTGGTTTCTCGCCACGGGGGATTTCGCTGCGATGCAAAAGACCATCTTGTTTGACGCCGATATCGACGAAGGCGCCGAAGTCAACCACATTGCGCACTGTGCCCTTCAAACGCATCCCGATGACCAGGTCTTCCATTTTGAGCACATCACTGCGCAGGATGGGTTTGGGTAGATCTTCACGGGGATCGCGGCCTGGACGGATGAGCTGTTCGATGATGTCTTCCAACGTGGGGACTCCCGTCCCTAACTCGGTGGCTAACGCCTCGATGGGCAGGCCTGACTGGACCCTGCTCAGGGCTGATTCACGTTCCTCGGGTCTGGCACTCACCCCCAGGTCCGCGCGGCGCAGCACCGCCTCGGCGATGGGGTAGCTCTCCGGGTGAATGGCAGAGGTGTCCAACGGATTATCCCCATCGCGAATGCGTAAAAATCCCGCAGCCTGTTCGAAGGTTTTGGGTCCCATACCTGAAACCTTCTTCAGGGCTTTACGGTTGGGGAAGGGGCCGTGCTCATTACGGTATGCGACAATGCGCGTAGCCAATGTGGGGCCAATGCCGGCAACGTGTTGGAGCAGGGCGGGGGAGGCGGTGTTGGCATCCACGCCGACCTGGTTGACCACGCTCTCGACTACGATGGCCAGGGTCTCGGCCAGGGCTTTCTGATCGACATCATGCTGGTACATACCCACGCCGATAGATTTGGGATCGATCTTGACCAACTCGGCTAGGGGATCCTGCACGCGGCGGGCGATGGAAACCGCCCCGCGCATGGAGACATCCATGTCGGGGAGTTCTGCCCGGGCCAGTTTGCTAGCGCTGTATACGCTGGCCCCAGCCTCGTTGACGATCAGGTAATGGAGCGGGGTGGCATGCAGCGTATCTAATAGCTCCTGGATGATTTCGGCTACTAATCCTTCTGTTTCTCGCGAGGCGGTGCCATTGCCGATAGCGATGAGTGTGACGTTGTGACGTTCGACGAGCGACGCAAGTGTTTGCCTGGCTTTTTGGGTCTGTTTCTGGGGTTCGTGGGGGTAGATGGTGGCGGTGTCCAACGGTTTGCCGGTGATGTCGATCAGGGCCACTTTGCAGCCGGTGCGGTAGCCGGGATCGATGCCCATGACGGTGTGTCCGCTCAAGGGCGGCTGGTTGAGCAGGTTGCGCATGTTGGTGGCGAAGACATCGATGGCGTGCTCTTCGGCGATCTCGGTCAGGCTGCGGCGTACATCACGCTCAATGGCTGGGAGCAGCAAGCGCTGCGCGGCGTCCTCGATGGCCAAATCCATTTGCGCTTTTAGGGGGGATCTGCGATCTACTTTGAATTGATCTTCGATGGACTTGCGCCAATCTCGCTCTGGGACTGTTACATCCACGCGCAATACTTTCTCGCGTTCGGCGCGGTTGATGGCTAGGATTTGGTGCGGTCGCAGCCGGTCAACGCGGAAGTCGAAATCATAGTAGGTCTCATAGGTGCCGCGTTCGTCTTCAGCTTTGGGGAGTTTTTGGGTTTGTTGGCTGCCCCATTGCAAGGCCTTACCCCGCGTATCTTTGCGGATTTCCGGATTGTCGCTGATCACTTCGGCAACGATATCGCGCGCCCCGGCCAGCGCAGCATCGTTGTTGGGGACTTCTTCGTTGATGAAAGGTTTCGCTAGCTCACCTGGTGATTCATCACTGTGATCTTGCGCTAGGATCATGTCTGCCAGACTCTGGAGACCCTTCTCTTTAGCAACGGTGGCGCGGGTTTTACGTTTGGGTTTGTAGGGCCGGTAGATATCTTCCAGATCGGTGCGTGTTTCGACAGCTTGGATTTGCACCTTTAATTCGGGTGTCAGCGCGTCTTGCTCCTTGATGGACTTGAGTACGGTCTGGCGGCGATCGTCTAGCTGGCGCAGACTTTTTGAAATCTCTTCGATTTGGCGGATTTGTTCTTCGTCCAGACCCCCGGTGGCTTCTTTGCGGTATCGGGCGATGAAAGGAACGGTGTTATCGGCATCAAGCAGCTCGACAGTAGCGGCAACTTGCTTTGCCTGAATTTTTAGTTTTTTGGCGATTTTTTCGATGTGAGTCATGCGTCGAATTATAACTCTATTGAACGGCAGATGGACGCAGATGCACGCTGATTTTAATTACAACGTAGACACTGAGTGCGCGGAGAGAATATGTTTGGGAGAAATACCTTCTCGGAGATATTGTGATTGAGCTCTGGGTTTTTCACACGTAACCAAAAAAACTCTGTGCTCTCTGTGTCTCCGTGGTTATGTTTGAACTAGGTTGGTGATAAAATCTGCGGGATTGAAAAATAATTTAGGAGTATTTGATGAATATAGAAACAATCCAAACCTGGATATATGAAAATCCTTATCTTGCTCTATTGGGAGCATTAATACTTAGTTATTTCTTGTATCTGATCACTCGCTTTGTTCTAAGCCGCGTGGTACAGGCCTTCACGGCGCGCACCGAAAATATCTATGACGATATGATTGTTGAACATATGCGTCCCTATCGCATTGCCTGGTTGGTGCCTTTGCTGTTTTTATACGTTTTCTCTGCCTATGCCTTGGGACAGGAATCGTTGTTTGGCAATGTGATCCTCTTCATGATCATTTGGGTTGTGGTGTATTCGTTATCTTTGCTGTTGAATGGATTGAACGAAGTCTATGAAACGCGCCCCAGTTATTCTGGCGTCAGCATCCAGGGCTACTTGGATATTGTCAAGATTCTCTTTGTTCTGGTCGGGATCATTCTCAGTATTTCGTTGTTTACCGGCGAGTCCCCGGTGGGTTTGTTGAGCGGATTGGGTGCTTTGACGGCGGTATTGTTGTTGGTCTTTCGCGATACGATCCTCTCCCTGGTTGCCAGTATCCAGATCGCCTCAAATGATCTGATTAAGGAGGGGGATTGGATCGAGGTGCCTGGCTACGGTGCCGATGGCGATGTTTTAGATATGACGCTGCATGCCATCAAAGTTCAAAACTGGGACAAAACCATCACCGTGATCCCCACGTACAAGATGGTTGAGGTCGCTTATAAGAACTGGCGCGGCATGGCGGAGAGCGGCGGCCGTCGGATCAAGCGTTCGATCATGTTAGATATTGGCAGCATAAAGTTTTGCGACCAGGATATGGTATCGAGCTTGCAGCGAATAGACTTGATCAAGGGTTATTTGACGGCGAAACTCAAAGAAATTGAAGCGTATCACGCCGATGGGAAACTAAGCGACTCCCCTTTCGATGGACCCCAAATTACCAATTCGGAAATTTTTCGTGCCTATATCGCTGCCTACCTTGAGAGTCGCGATGATATCCACCGGGAGAGTTTGACCTTCTTGATTCGCTCCCTGGCTCCCGATCGATATGGTTTGCCAATCGAACTCTATATTTTTACTAGGACAACAGATTGGATTGCCTACGAAAAGATTCAGGCTGAGATATTCGATCACTTGTTGGCCATCGCGCCGGTCTTTGATCTGAGGGTATTCCAGGACCCAACGGGGTTAGATTTTTCGGCACTGGTGAAATAAATTTAAAACCTTGAAGGTCTTTGCGTAGCACTCCGAGCAGAGCGAAGGAGCAAAGACCTTCAAGGTTTGAGCTAAAATCAACAATCAAAAACTTCGGAAGTCTGGCAGACTTCCGAAGTTTTGTATCGGATCAAAATCCTCGCTGCCAATCGTCCCGAGAGATTTTACCCGAATCGCGATGTTTCCAGAATTATAGAACCAATACGATCCCAAATGCGAATTCGACCACTGCGCTGATCACATTCGATTTGACCACCGAATCATCCAGGTACATTGAGAGTACGCGCACGACACCCACAACCAGGTAGGTAATCCCTAACATAGGGTAAGTGACAGTATGGTCGAGCACTAGCGCGCTGGCTCCTAACCCGACGAAAACTGCGCCAAGGATCGAGCGGATTTCTGTGATCCCGCGCCCACCTTTGGCCCTCAGGCCGGTGAATTTCTGCACCGATTTGGGGCGGATCAGTGACACAGTGCCGGTCATCAGCGTGCCAACAATAGCGATGATTTGAAAGAGGGGTATCAGTTCCATGGGAAAATCCTTTTCCGCTTTGTTCCTATACTTGTAAGAAGAACATCATAGCGCCCAAGCGATGCTTCTGAGAGTACCACTGATTTTTAGGTATGTCAATACATTCTATTCAAAAACTATACAAAATATTGACAAGCCTATTTGGCCGTGCTATGATTTTAACGCGAAAGGACCCAAAGGTGACAAACGATGAGTGAAATAAAAGATACTCCAACATTCAATCTCGGCGTCGTTATCCAAGAAACTGGCATCAACGCCGACACTTTGCGCGCTTGGGAACGAAGATATGGCTTGCCCCAGCCGGCGCGCACGGAAGGGAGGCATCGTTTATACTCTCAGCGCGATATCGACACCATCAAGTGGCTGAGTGCCAGGCAAGCGGAGGGTATGAGCATCAGCAAGGCGGTTAATCTTTGGCGAACATTGGAATCTGAGGGAAGTGATCCTTTGTTGGAAATGCCATCACCATTGTCTATTCCCAGCCCACCGCCACCGGTGGAAGTGTCTGTCGGTGCAAAGATCGAAGAGTTGCGGGCTGATTGGATTCGCGCCTGTCTGGATTTCAATGAGACGACTGCTGAGTATATCGTTGCGCATGCCTTCGCATTGTTTCCCCCAGAAACGGTACTCTTTGAGATTCTGTTTGCCGGGTTGTCTTCCATAGGCGATGCCTGGTACCAACGTCAGGCTACGGTGCAGCAAGAGCATTTTGCTGCCGCTTTAGTTACAAGACGATTGAATACTTTGATTGCCATGGCACCCTATCCAATTCACCACCAGAGCATTGTTGTGGGATGTCCACCTAAAGAGGATCATGCCCTGGCGTCATTGTTGATTACATTTTTGCTTCGCAGCCGTGGGTGGAACGTGATCTACTTAGGGGCCAATGTGCCATTGGAGAATTTCCAAGAAACCATCGAGACGGTGGACCCAGCTCTCGTTGTTCTAACTGCCCAAATGCTGCCCGCGGCGGCTAATCTAAAAGATGTAGCCGCCGCTTTGGTTGACGACGGGGTTCCTGTAGCTTTTGGCGGGATGATCTTCAACCGATCTCCCAAGCTTATAAAGCAAATCCCAGGCTTCTATTTAGGACAAGATTTACGAAATGTGCTTTCCGTATTGGAACACCTTTTGACGGCCTCGCCACAATTGATCGCTGCAGCGGCCGACGTAAGCCTATCTGATGCCTTACGTCATTTTATCGAGATGCGCTCCACGCTGGAAGATAAACTGGCCACTGGGTTGGGTGACAAAATGCCCTACGAATATCTCCAGATTGCCAATCAGCACGTCGCCCAAGATGTCACCGCGGCATTGAAATTCGGTGCCATGGAGTATATGGACGGCGAGATTCAGTGGATTGAGGGTCTCCTGGAAAATGCACAACTCCCTTCCAAAATGTTGAAGGCGTATTTTGGAAGTTATTATCAGGTCGCTGACGAATCTCTGGACGAACGCGGGTCGCCAATCGTCGAATGGTTAGCCAGAATCAGTCAGTGAATCTTTAAAAGCGAGGAAATAGATTGATGCAAGTATTAATTACTGGTGGAACCGGCTTCATTGGCCGGGAATTAGTTCGAGAACTGTCTGAGAACGGGCACCAGCCCCTAGTGCTCAGTCGCAACCCCAACGCATATCCCGATTTTCCTGTTGGGGTGCAGGTACACGCCTGGGATGCCAAAACACCTGAAGGTTGGGGTTATCTAGTCAACAAAGCCGATGCGGTTGTCAATTTAGCCGGCGAAAGTTTGTCGGGTACGAATTTCTTCCCATCTCGATGGACGCCAGCGCGCAAACAGAAGATCTTGGAGAGCCGGCTTAACGCAGGTGCGGCTCTCACCGCGGCAATCGAAGCTGCTGAACGCAAGCCCAAAGTTTTGGTGCAGTCCTCGGCGATCGGGTATTACGGGGTATTGGGAAACCAAATGGTGAGGGAGAGCGATGCTCCTGGAAATGACTTTCTGGCCGATACGGTCGTCAAGTGGGAAAGATCCACACAGCAAGTTGAAGAGATGGGTGTGCGTCGTGCGGTTACTCGCACAGGCATTGTGTTAAGCCCGGAAGGTGGCGCGCTGATGCGCATCTTGCTGCCATACAAATTGCTTGTCGGTGGCCCGTTTGGCTCTGGCAAGCAGTGGTATTCCTGGATCCACATTGGCGAGGTTGCCACCATGGTGCTGGATGGTCAACGGGTGCTTCCTGTACGTTTGGATGAATTGGGATATGAATTTCGTTTTATGACAGTTGAGGAAGCCTTTAGGGATTTGCTGGCATGATGCGGACATTCGATTATCGCTTCGTGGTGGTTGCTCCTATTGAAGATGTTGCCCGCTTCCATAGCGATACGCGTGCCCTGAAGATACTGACCCCGAATATTTAATCATAGTGGAAATACACTATGAAAAGCTAAAGTTCACCCCCCTTCCGGCGGGGTAGGGGGGATGGAGTAAAGAATTAAACAGTCTAATATAAAATTTCAGGGAGCGTAATGTCGTATGTTGGAATTATTTTCCAGCTTGTGCTCTTTTGGCATTCATTATTTTTATGAAAGCCGGAGCAAGTTGGGGATCAAAATGTTTGCCGGCATCTTGGGCGATCATTTCGACCACTTCTGGGTGAGTCTTGGCTTTGTGATAGGGACGGGCAGTGGTTAAGGCGTCATAGACATCGGCAAGGGCCAGGATTCTCCCCTGTATGGGAATCTCTTTTCCCTTAAGGCCTTTGGGGTAGCCGCTGCCATCCCATTTTTCATGGTGGTACAGGATATAGGGTAAAGTGCCTCTCAGGTGGGGGATCTCCTGGAGAATCTTAGCGCCAGCCAGAGTGTGCTTCTTCATCAGATCCCATTCTTCATCACTAAGCGGTTCAGGTTTATTGAGTACGCTACCTGGGATGACGATCTTGCCGATATCGTGCAGGCGTGCGCCAAACTCAAGCATGCGGATATGCTGCGTCGACCATTTCAGCGCTTTGGCCATCCACATTGCATACATGGTTACCCTGTCAACATGACCGCGTGTATATTTGTCTCGCCCTTCTATGGCATTGGCCAATACCTTCACTGTGTCCAGATATGCCTGGCCCACTTGGGCAACTTCAACAGCAGCTGTGCGGTACAGGCGTGCGTTGATGATGTTCACCAGATCTTCTGGCTCGATGGGCTTAGTGAGGTAATCTTCAACGCCTAATTCACGTCCGCGTTGAATATCTTCGGAAGTGCCATGGGATGTGAGAAAAACAAAGGGAATGGCTGTCCAGCTCGAATTCTTTCGTACTGCCTTGAAGAATTCAAGCCCATCCATTTGGGGCATATTGATATCCGAAAGGATCAAGTCGGGCACGGCTTCTTTGAGTAACTCTAACCCTTCCAGCCCATTTCTTCCCTGCTTTGTTTTGTATCCTTCAGCCTCTAATGCTTTCGCAATGATCATGCGAATTTGGGTGCTGTCTTCAACAATGAGGATCAGCCTCTCCTGTATCGGGATACTTGTCGAGGTATTCATAGTCGAAATTATAAATCAGTACGCATTTGCATAACCTTGTGAAAGACAAGCACAAGGTCAGGGTCGAAATGTTTTCCCGCGTTCAGCTCTAGGAATTTTAACACTTCATCGTGAGGTCGGGCAGGGTGATATGGCCTCTCGGTGGTCAGGGCATCATATACATCGACGATTGCCAACAGCCTGGCTTCGAGAGGAATTTCTCTTTTTTTCAAACCTTCTGGGTAGCCACTGCCATCCCAGCGTTCGTGGTGGTATAGTACATAGGGGCGTACGGATTGTAAATGGCTGATCCCGCCTAGCATTTTCTCTCCCGCAACGGGGTGTTGTCTCATCAAGTTCCATTCCTCGGGAGTTAGTTTTCCCGCTTTGTTGAGAATATGATCCGGAACGATCACCTTGCCAATATCGTGCAACCTGGCGCCGAATTCGAGCGTACGGAGTTGATCTTCCGGCCAGCCAAGCTCCTGGGCCATCCACATTGCAATTTTCGTAACCCGGTCAACGTGCCCGCGCGTGTAGTGATCGCGGCCCTCGATAGCGTTTGCTAAAACTGTTACTGTCTCCAGGTAGGCCTGGCCGATATGTGCAACCTCGACTTCTGCGGAGCGTAACAGGCGCGCGTTGATAGTGTTGACAAGGTCTTGGTGTTTGATGGGTTTCGTGAGATGATCTTCAACCCCCAACTCGCGCGTCAACCTAATAATGGTGGGAGAATTTTCCGATGTCAGAAAGATGAAGGGAATCGCCGTCCATTTGGTTTCTTTTCGTAAATCTTTGAACAACTCTATGCCATCTTTGCGCGGCATATTGATATCTGAAAGTATGAGGTCAGGAGAAAAATGTTCTAATACCTTTAGCGCCTCTACTCCATCCCCAGCTTGGACAACAAAAAAATTGTCGATTTGAAGATGTTCTGTAATGGTCTCACGAATAGGCTCATCGTCTTCGACAACGAGTATTTTTTTGCTAGGGAGAGGGATAGTTGGTTTTGGTATCATTGAATTGATGATGAATTCTGGTGATCAAGCTGCACACACAAGTGTAACAGAAATTCCTCACACACGGAGACGATTTCGATGAAAATTCGAAAAATAATGTTCCTTCATGGCCTAGAGGGCAGTAGTCGAGGTGTCAAGGCGCAGATGTTGCGCAAACTATTCCCGTTTATTTTAATCCCGGATTTTTCAGGGACACTTGCACAGCGCATGGAACAATTGACTGCGATTCTTTCAGGTGGTCAGTCGTGGATACTGATTGGTTCCAGTTTCGGTGGTTTAATGGCCGCTTTGTATTCTGATCAATATCCTCAGCAAGTTGAAAAAATGATCTTATTGGCGCCGGCTTTAGTTTGGCCAGAATTTAGTCAAATCCAATCACGATCAATTTCTGTCCCAACAGTAATATTCCATGGCGGCGAGGATCAAGTTTTGCCTATCGATTTCGTCCGCGACGTAGCGGAAAAAGTATTTACGAATCTCGATTTCCGAGCAGTGATAGACGATCATGGCTTACACGAAACAGCAAAAATACTAAACTGGTCTGAACTGATTATAGAGTGACTACTCGAACAAAGGCGAGAATTATACGCTGAATTTACCCCATCGCGATTGCCATTTTTGTAAGGAGTGCAAATTTTAAGCTGCCTCCCTTGTAGCAATTACATCCCCTGATTATACTTTGTTCAAGTTTGAATTATGGATATCGACGGACTGTTAGCTCAACTACCTGACACCTATTCGCCGGTTGATTGCGAATTAATTAAACGCGCCTATCGTGTTGCTTCCAAGGCCCACCGTGGTCAGAAGCGCGCTTCGGGCGAACCATATATCTCCCATTGTCTTGCGGTGGCGAAAATTCTGGCCGATATGCATGTCCCGCCCATTGTCGTCGCAGCGGGAATTTTACATGATACGGTCGAAGATACCAAGATTTCAATAGAGGATATTTCTTCAGATTTTGGGGAAGATATTGCTAAGCTAGTCGATGCGGTTACCAAGTTGACTTCATTACCGCGTGTTTCCAGGGGAGGCGATAAAGCGGATGAAGAGTTCGAAGAAAAAGCCGTAGAGCAAGCTTCAAAACGTCAGCAACAAGGCCAAGTATTGGCTTCGGCAAGTCTGCAAAAAACCTTCATCGCCATGGCTGATGACCCTCTGGTTGTTCTCATTAAATTGGCTGACCGGCTTCACAATATGCGCACGCTAAAATTTGTTTCGCCACACAAGCAGGAGCGCATCGCACGTGAGACTATGGATATATTTGCACCCCTGGCCAGCAGGCTTGGTATCTGGCAAATGAAGTGGGAATTAGAGGACCTCTCCTTCCGTTATACCGAAAACGAAAAATATTCGGAAATTGCCGGAAAACTAGATCAGAGACGCACAATACGCGAGAAGAGACTTGACAAAATAATCGACAGTCTATCGGATGTGATGGAACAGGGTGGCATCAATGATGTGGATATCTCTGGGCGACCAAAACATATCTATTCAATTTACCGTAAGATGGTGCGTAAGGGTGTACCCTTCGAAGAGGTGTACGATATTCGCGGTGTCAGGATCCTCGTACCCAGGAAAGCGGATTGCTATGTGGCACTTGGTCTGATCCATGCCAATTGGCGGCCTGTTCCAGGGTCATTCGATGATTATATTGCTGCACCCAAAGAAAACTTCTACCGATCTTTACACACTGCTGTAGTTTATGAAGATGGCCGCACATTGGAAGTTCAAATTCGCACCCAGGAAATGCATCAGAATGCGGAGTTTGGAATCGCAGCTCATTGGCGGTACAAGGAGGGAGAAGCCCACGATCCAGATTTCGAGCGCCGCATTTTATATCTGCGCCAGCTAATGGAGTGGCGTCAGGATGTTGATGATGCCCAAGAATTTGTTGACGGCATGAAATCGGATGTCTTTGGGGACCGCGTGTATGTCTTCACGCCAAAAGGGGATATTATTGATCTACCCCTGGGAGCAACCCCTATTGACTTCGCTTACCATGTACATACGGACGTTGGTCACAGATGTAGAGGCGCTAAGGTTGGTGGTCGCTTGGTGTCTCTGGAGTATGAGCTGCAAACTGGTGATCAGGTTTCCATCCTGACTGCCAAGCGCGGCGGTCCGAGTCGGGATTGGCTGAATCCTCATTTAGGCTTGGTGAAAACGCAACGGGCGCGCTCTAAGATCCGCAGGTGGTTCAAATTACAAGCACGTGATCAGAATATCAAACACGGCCGTGACTTGTTGGAGAGAGAGCTACGTCAGTTAGGGTTGGTCGATGAGAACTTAGAGCAATTAGCCCGGGCCTTGAAATACAAGACGGTTGATGATCTTTCCGAGGCGATTGGGTGCGGGGATTTGCCGGTGGCGCGTGTCACCAATGAGTTGATCATTATCGAAGAAGAGGAGGGCGACGAATTTGAATTCCCCGTTCCTCCTGTTCCCGATTTTGATGAACAAAGAACCACCGATGGTGTTAACGTGAGGGGATTAAAAGGTTTACTTACCCGCATGGCGCGCTGCTGCAATCCTGCCCCTGGGGATGAGATCATGGGTTATATTACTCGAGGGCGCGGCGCAACTATTCATCGACGAGATTGTCCCAATATTCTCAATGTCAGTGAGACAGAGCGGTTGGTCAAAGTGTCTTGGGGTGATGCCAAACAGACATTCCCAGTCCCGGTGCGAATAAAGGCATACGATCGCGATGGATTGATGAGCGATATTTCGACCCTTCTGACAAAGGAAGGTGTCAGCATCAACAAGGTGCATGTGGATATCAACCGCAGCAATATGGCCGTTTTCGATATTGTCCTGGAAGTGCGCGATATCGGGCACCTTAGCCGTATTTTGGATCGTATAGAACAGTTAGCCAATGTCGTCGATGCCCGACGGGTGAGGATGGGATAACCCTACCAAGGTGGTATAATTTTGGCCGTTTAATATGGCGAAGCAATTTCCTCTCACTCCGATACCCCAGGCACAAAAGCAGCTTATGGCTGCTTTTTCGTCTGTGGACCTAGAGCATGTGCCGCTTTCAGGGTCCGCTGGGCGCGTGCTGGCTGAGACCATCTATTCTCAGATTGATCTGCCGGTATTCGATAATTCCAGCATGGATGGCTTTGCGCTGCGCGCCAAGGATGTAGCTGGAGCAAGCCAAAAAGCACCTGTACATCTTACAGTCGTTGCTGATATTCCGGCTGGGGCCGCTCCATCCGTAACGCTAGAAGCCGGCCAGGCTGCACGTATCATGACTGGCGCGGCGTTGCCACACGGCGCGGATGCCGTTGTCCGTGTAGAAGATACAGATTTTGGGGTGCGCGATCCCGGAGCCGATGTTCCGGAACATGTGAGCGTCTTTGTCTCGATTCTAACTGGCGAGAATGTCCGCCCTCGGGGGCAGGATGTGCGCCATGGGGAACTGGTACTCAACCCAAACCGACGTCTGCGCCCCCAGGATGTTGGGGTGCTGGCAATGCTAGGGATGGCAGAAGTCCCCGTGTACCGGCGCCCGCGTGTCGGTTTGATGTCTCCAGGCGACGAATTGCTGCCGTTAGGCCAACCGCTGGAAGATGGCAAAATCTACGAATCGAATTCGTATGTGCTCGAGGCGCTGGTAGAACGGGTTGGGGGTGAAGTGGTGCGCTTGGGCATTGTTCCAGATACCATGGATGCTGTGCGACGAAGTTTGCAGGCAGCCATTGAAGAGGGCGTAGATGTGTTCCTTTCCACTGGCGGGGTCAGTGTCGGTGCGTATGATTTTGTTCGGGCCGTGCTCGAACAAGATGGTGAGCTGACGTTGTGGAGGGTGAATATGCGCCCCGGAAAGCCCCTGGCTTTTGGCAGCTTTGGAGGCGTGCCCTATTTCGGGTTGCCCGGGAATCCGGTCTCGGCCTATGTAGGATTTCAGGTATTTGCTAAACCTGCGCTGCTAAAAATGGCCGGTCTTCCCAGAGAGACCCGCACGATGAGAAATGTAACTCTGGCAGAGTCTCTCGAATCAGATGGTCGGGAAAGTTATCTAAGAGTCTATGCGTCTCACGAAAAAGGACGATGGATTGCACGGTTGACAGGTCATCAGGGATCGGGTAATTTAAGATCGTTGGTCAATGCAAATGCATTATTAATCATTCCGGCGGGTGTAAAATCTGTGCCCGCTGGAACCGAATTGGAAGCTTGGTTTTTTGAAGGAATAGCTACATGACATCTACACAATTATCGGTTTCACAAAAGGATTCTCGCTTGCGATTGACGGCAATAATTCTGTCTGTTTTAGGTATGGCGGATTCAATTTATCTGGCATGGATCAAACTTGCCAATGCTACGGCTGCCTGTGCTGGAATAGGCGATTGCGAATCAGTCAATAACAGCCCCTATGCGGAGATCGCTGGAATTCCCATTTCCGTACTGGGAGCTGGCGCTTATCTGGCAATGATCGTCTTCCTGGTAATGGAACCACGCGGTACATTCTGGAAAGACAATGCGCCTTTAGCGGTTTTTGGCATGAGTCTGGTGGGCGTTTTATACTCCGCTTACCTGACCTACGTTGAAGTGGCAATCTTGCATGCTATCTGCCCATATTGCGTGATTTCGGCGGTTTTGCTAGTTGCAATTCTGGGTATTTCTGTGGTACGCTTATTACGTGATGAGGAGTAGATTCCTGAAGCGAATCGTAGGAGATTTATAGAAGATGCCAAAAATACGCTGTCTTTATGTGGGGTGCATATATCTTGAAAAAGGGTATTGCAGCGCACCGCTGATCAACATCGATCCTGATGAAGGGTGTCTAACGTTCACACAGTTGGATGATCCTTTCGAGGCAAACGAGGATTGGGAAGAAGAACTCGAAGGCTTCGAAGAATGGGACGAAGATGATTTCGATGATGATTGGTTAGATGATACGGATGATGATTTCTAATCCGTAGATTCTAGTCTAAACAAAACAATCGATCGCGCTTGGGATGGTATTCCAGGCGCGATTTTTTGTTAACGGGGCTAGGGAGGAAATTCAAAACTGTTGCATCGCTTCAGCAAATGGAGAATTATTCGAGACGCTCAAGGATAGCCAGCGTCTCAATTTTGCCCCCAGAACCCTCCTCGCCACCGGGGCCGACACAGGAGGGACAGCCATCCTGACATTCACAACCTCTAATCAATTCGCGCGCACTGGCGATGATCTCATCATGGCACTCGAATAAACGCTGGCTGAAGCCAATCCCCGCGGGGATCATCTCGTATATCACGACGGTGGGCGATCCGGTCGAAGACCCACCGATGGCGACGGCGATGTTGGATTGGGGATCCGAATGAACACCCAGGTCGCGCGTGTCGCACATCAAAAAAAGCGGTGCTAAATGCCCCAGGACATAGGCCAAACCTGAAAGGCCGCTGCGTACCCGCACCGCGCTCTCTACTCGTTGATGGCAGGCGGGGCAGAGGGTGACCAGGTTGTCCAATCGGTTGGCATCGAGATAAGAATCAAAGGCTTTGAAGGGGATTTTGTGGTGCACATGGTGTGATGTCATGCCTTGAGATGCGTCACACACCTGACAAATGTGCTCGTCGCGTTCGAGAGCCAGGCGGCGTTGTTTCTCCCAATTCGCTCCATAATAGTTCCGGTCGCCGCTCCATAGCCCATCGTTCCGCAGCCCGCTTACCAATTCTTCAGAAAGCGAGATCCAGTATCCTGCAGTCAGCAATTTGTTGGGAGGTAAATCTAATTCATGGAAGCCCAACTTTTCATGTGTATCCCAACGAATCAAATGATACCCACTTACTTGCGTGATTACGGCTAATTCTCCATGGGCTTTGACCCCACCTCGAACTGGTTGATCCTCCCCAATTTCCAAGAGCTGGATTTCGGTCTCCCGGCGCGGGCGTGTAAAATAATCGACCTCGATGGATTTCAAGATTGCTCTGTGATTCTCCAAATCTAGATCTTCTACCAGATATGTCTCCGCTTCATGCAGGTAGATCGCACCGGGATGTACCATCCAAGGGGCAGCCTCGCTGTCAACCTCTCCGATCGTTCTGCTTGGATTATCCCCATGCTGCAGGATGAACGGTTGAGCCGATGCGCTGCGAAGTGATATCTCAGCCGAGGGATACTTGTCACCCATCCAGAAAAACGTACCCTTGGATTTGTGCAGAATTCCGCCTTCGTGCAGGACGCTCAGGATTTCTGTAACCTGTGCTGGTGACAGATTCCCGAAGGTTTCATTTTCCCCAAAGGGAATCTCGAAAGATGCGCACTGAATATGTTTAAGCAGGATCAGCAAATTATCCGGGTTGATCAGTGCGTGTTCGGGGTTTCGCTGAAAGAAATAGCCGGGGTTGCGCGCTAGAAACTGATCCGAAGGAGAAGGTGAAGTTACCAGCAAAGACAAAGACGCATCTTCCCCGCGCCCGGCACGCCCGGCCTGCTGCCATGTGCCAGCAATGGTGCCGGGATATCCAGCCTGGACTGTAGCGCCCATCCCCCCAATATCGATGCCCAATTCCAGGGCTGTCGTGGCGACCACGACGCGCACATTGCCGCTGCGCAGGCCGCGCTCGATCTCACGGCGGTGTTCGGGTAGATACCCACTGCGATAAGCCCTCACAGCCCCCACCTTCTCACCCCGACCTTCACCTTGCTCAGGCCACCCCTCACTCCTTCCCCCAAAATTGGGTGAGGGCCGTAAATACCGCAGCATCACCTCGACTGTGCGGCGCGTGCGGCCAAAGAGGATAGTTTGAAGGCCATAGCTTAGCAGATCTTCAGTGATGCGTACGCTCTCGGAGACCATGCTGGCCCGCAAGCCAAGGTCAACATCGATAACAGGCGGGTTGTAGATGATGAAATGTTTGGCACCTCTCGCAGAGAAATCTTTGTCGATTAGTGTGACAGGCTCTTCGATCAGTCCTTCGGCAAGTTCGCGCGGGTTGCCAATTGTCGCTGACGTAAGGATGAACTGCGGCTCCGATCCATAGAACCTGGCAATCCGTTTGAGACGCCGGATTACATTGGCCACATGCGAGCCGAAAACACCCCGGTAGATGTGCATCTCATCGATGACAACAAAACGTAATGCCCTGAAGAAATCAGACCAGGCAGTATGCCGCGGTAGAATGCCAATATGCAGCATATCCGGATTGGAGATAATCAGCCGCGATTTTCTGCGAATATCAGCCCTTGCACTTTGGGGCGTATCCCCATCATAGGTTGCAGGGGCGATTGCTGCAGTCTGATCACTGACCACTGACAACAGTTCGCGGATCCCTGCTAACTGATCTTGTGCCAGCGCCTTGGTGGGGAATAGGTATAGGGCGCGCCCCTCAGCAGATTTGAGCAGGAAATCGAGAACGGGTAGATTATATGCCAGGGTCTTTCCGCTGGCCGTGTCGGTCGCCAAGGCTACATGCTGCCCGGCTTGAATCTGATCCCAGGTTTCTTTTTGATGTGTGTAGAGAGCGCTGATCCTTGAGCGTTCTACGGCGTTGACCAGGCTTCTGAGGATATTGCTGGGGAATGCAACGAATTCCGCCTGGCGCGCAGGGATAGTTTCCAAGGCTGCAAAATTGCCCCCAATTGTAGGGTCAGCACGCCAATGACTGAGTAGTGTATTGAGTGACACGTATCAATTTTACCCCCTATCTACAACATTCGAGTTCTATTCGTTAAATTAGCTACACATCACTTTAAGTGAAGATGAAGGTTGGGCATCGAACCGGATACAA
>CAZLNX010000097.1:0-17792 GCA_964560795.1 uncultured Anaerolineales bacterium
CCCCTCGAGTAATATAAAAAACGTGTCTTCAATGGCATTCTCACGGCACAAAACTTTGCCCGCAGGGTACGATTCGACGCTGCCGATAGAAACCAACTCTTCGGCTTCGCGCTGGGGAATACCGGGGAAAGCTTTTCGAATGATCTTGTCGGCTGCAATCGAGGGGTTGGTCATCGAGTTCTCCACAGCATCATTCTAACTCATTCGGGCAAAACATAGAATAATAATAAAGTACTACCGTACTGGCGCCGATCGAACTCCTGTAAATTTATTAATTCGACTAGCTCATCTTCTAAAGGGTCGATTTGGACAATAACCCAGGCGAACTCGGTCAGCATTTCCGGTCTGGCGTCGACGTCCACCAATGCTTTCTTCCAAATACTCTTGTATTGAGGAGGAGCAATATAAACATAGTCAAATTGACGCTCGGATTTTTGATCCAGTGCGAGGAAGGCATCCATTTGGAGCACTTCGGCACGGTCGGCTAATTTGGTATTCTTCAAGTTAGTACGCACCGTTTTGATCGCCTGATGATGGCGGTCGATGAAGCGCACCCATTTTGCCCCACGGCTGAGAGCTTCGATGCCCACTGCTCCAGTACCAGCAAATAAATCCAAAAAGACCGCGTCTTCAATATCAACGCCAATGATATTGAAGAGCGATTCTTTGACACGGTCAGTGATTGGCCGGGTGACATCGCCAGGCACGGAATTTAGCTTCTGCCCACGAGCTGATCCGGCGATGACGCGTAGCGTGCTCAATAGTTTTTTCTCATTTCATGACAGCCGACCACGGTCAGCTGTCAGCCGTCGATTTCCACACTATTCCGCGCGGCCAAGATATTACTATGCGGCGCGATGGTCGGAGTGACACAACCGGTGCCAAGAATAAATCGTTGGCCGCCAGTGGCTTGGATAGCATCCACCGCCTCAGCATTGACAGACTCGGGAGTCCCCAAAACCATGCTCTCGTTGCGGCGCAGTCCTCCGCAGAGAACGCCGGAGTAGCGCGTCATGGCCTCAGCCAGAGAAGGTTCCGTCTCGCGGTCGTGCCAGTTGATGGCATGCACTGGAAAATCCATTACCTGATCAAACATCACGTCCCGGCCATGCAGGTGCAGCAGATTGAACCAACCCTCACTGGCGGCATCCAAAACCTGCAACTCATACGGCTTGCAAAATTCTTCGAATTCACTTTCGGAAACCAGCCCGTATTGCGCATGTTGAATGGCGTAGAACACCCCTGCGATCCCTGTTTTCAAGGTGGCTTCCACAAAGCGCTGGGTGGTTTCGGCAATGGTCTTCAAGCCAGCGTGCACCGCATCGGGGTAGCGGCGGATATGCACCAGCAGTTCATCGCCGCCGACCAGATTCTTGGCCTGGGCCATGGGGCTGAAAATTGTCTGGATGATAGGCGTGTTCGGACCGAGTTCTGCCTCGAGGATTTCCAAACACTTCAACTGGTCGCCCAGATGCCCTCGCGCGGGGTCCAGTGCCTGGAGGCGAGTCCAGTCTTCAGGCTGCTGGATCACGCGATGGGTGTAGTCTCGCGTCCCCTCGGGGTCGCCGGTCCACTCATCCTGGCTGCCCCAATCCTTGACGCAAAAGGACGAGGCCGGCGTCACTTTTACAAAATCGAACTGATAAAGTTTTTGAAAATTCAATGTAGCTTCGGCCAAGCCCTCGGGAGTCTGATCATCCACAGGGAAATGGCGCCAAAGCGCAACTGGCGGGCGATCGGGTTTCTCTCCAGATAGGCAAGTTTCAAGACGTTGACGATGGGTTATGATGCTCAATCTTAGGCTCCTTTTTTCTTTTTCGTTTTCTTTGGGGGAATAATTTCCTTCAGCATATTATTGAGTTCCTGCTCTTCGAACTCATGCTGGGTGAAATAATCATCAATAAAATTCGAACGACGCAAACGCAAAGCCATGGGTGCTACGGTGTGCAAATCCTCTGAAGTGACTTTCAAGCGAGCGTCTGCAACGGCATGGGCGCGGGCGGCCTCGAACATGGTGATCTCAGCGCGCAATGAATCAACCTTCAGGCGCTCAACCAATTCGAGACCCTGTTGGGCAACTTTATCCGGGATTTTCACCTGAGGCAGCAAATCGCGCGCCGCCTGGATATCCTCCTGGGCGAGGATCGTAGCATCGGAGAATTCAGTGGACACCTGGCGCGGATTGGCAAGATATGCTTGTGCTCGCTTATACGCTTCCAAGCGCTCTTCTCGGTCAGGAAGGCCGCGGACCACAACGCGCAGGCCGAACCGGTCCAAGATTTGTGGGCGCAGACGACCCTCCTCAGGGTTCATAGAACCGACCAGAACAAAGCGCGCCCGATAGGTCGATGCCATGGGCCCACGGCGCACCAAGTAATACCCCTGTGCAGCAGCATCCAATATGGCATCGACAACATCATCGCCGAGCAAATTGACTTCATCGACATACAGCAGGTTGCGATCGGCCTGGGCCAGAATCCCCCTGCGCAGGCGGATCTGTCCTTGGAGCGCGGCGCGCTCATCCAGGCCACCGACAACATCCTCTAAGCGGGCATTGAGGGGCAACTCAACCAGTCGAACCTGATCCATCACTGCCAGGGGTTCTTCCTCGGCATATTTCTTAGCACAATCCGGGCAGACGGCATCAACGCCCCCCGCTTCGATATCTTCCGGAAGACAGCCGTAATAACACAAGCTACGCGGTGCTTGGGGAAGAAGTTCCGGCAGGCTGCGCACTGCGGTTGTTTTCCCTGTGCCGCGCGGCCCGATCAGTAACACGCCGCCCATATGTGGGTTGATCATCGCCAGGAGCAGCGCCAACTTCATCTCCTGCTGTCCCACTAATGCGAGGAACGGGAAGGGTACTACATCGGCAATGCCGGCATCTTCTTGGGGCATAGCCGCTTCGAGGCTGCGACCGGTAACGCGATCTATTAACTCACGCAGCGATCGCACCGAGGGAGTTCCTTCGGCGGGCTGACTATCTTCAATAAATGGCTTTTGTTCGTTATCTGTCATCTCTAAGTTGATTCCAACTTGTGGTCACTCATCTCTATGAGACAATCGAAATTCCTGCCGTTGTTTGGCTCTCTCCATACGCAGTCGGTGAAGGTCAGTTTCAGGAATCAACGGTGGGACGACTGTTGGATTTCTATCATCGTCCAAGGCTACATAAACGCAGTAAGCCGTGTTGGTGTGCACGCACTCACCTGTAACTGGGTTCTCAGCGATGACTTCAACGCGCGCTTCCATGGAGGTTCGTCCCACATAGCTCACTTCGGCAGTCAGGTTGACAAGATCGCCAATGCGGATAGGCTGGCGGAACATCATTTGGTCAACGACCACGGTCACCACTCGGCGCTGTGCGTGTCGCATGCAAGCGAGCGCACCCGCTTCATCAACCATCTTCATGATCCAACCGCCGTGAACAAAGCCGTGGTTGTTGGCGTGTTCAGGCTGCATCAATTGTGCAAGCTTAACGCGCGATTGGCTAACCGTTTTTCCTTCTTGCATTTTTCAATCCAATCTTAAATTAGCGAATAAATCTAACCGCAGATGTTTGCAGATTATAAGGGATAATGTCCCCATCATCCGCGGTTCTTAATTAATCCATATCTTCACGCAGTTCGTCGAAATCTACAGTGGCAAGTCGATGGGGCTCTTCTTCTAGTACATCAATTGTGGTGTATGACAATTCAGACATCATCGGGGCTAGGGGTACGGTAGCGGGGACGCGGATGCGTGGTTGGGGGGGGGGTGGCTCAACGCGTGGTTTGGAAAAATCATAGGTCCGCTTGCGAAGGATGCGGGGGTCATCAGTCAGCCAGCCAATATAGTTCCCCAAAACAGAGTAGACTTCACGCTTTTTTGTGACCCACCCCACCCATTCGCCAATTTCATTGTAGAGATAAGGGTACACGAGGTAGGCGCCAACATCACCAGCTGTTGTGTAGATTGGAATTAAACGGCGATTCTTTGTCATACGGATATTATACCGAAAATTGAAAGAGCGCAGCGGTTGAACCACTGCGCTCTCTTAAATCTTGTGTACCCCATTCTAAATTATTCTATATCGTTATAGGTCCAGAAACGATTGACAAAATAATTCCAGAACATCACTAAGATGATGGCGATTGCCAGGGCGCCGTTATGGCCCAAAAATTCGGGTGTCATAAAATCGAAGACCTGCGTGAATGGCATTAGTGCGAAAAGCCTTTCGAGGGGACCATCCAGCAGAGCAAACACAGGGGTGCGAATAATTACACCAATCAAATTGATCACTCCAAAGGAACCCAATTGATTGGTAAGCGGCTTAGAGCGTGAGTCGGGGTACGTCCAATATCGGTTCCAGATGAAATTATTCAAAACGGCCACCGTGAACGAGATCACGCTAGCCACAACGGGATCTACAGCCAGGAATTTGGTCAGGATATTGAATACGGCAAAATCAACAAACGCGCCGATTGAACCCACAATGGCGAATTTGACAAAGCGTGTTCGCTCGGTGGGGTTTGTAATGAAATCTGTCATGATCATGCCTGAGACAATTTCTCCTTGAAATAAGGCAAGGTTTTCCCAATCCCCTCCCGCAGGCTGATCTTCGGTTCCCAGCCTAGGACTTCACGAGCGCGGCTTATATCGGGCCGTCGACGTTGAGGATCGCCGTCACCCCGCTGCATGGGCAAAGAAACCATTTCAGAATTCCCAGTGATTTCGTTGATCGTTTCGGCAAATTGTTGAATGGTGATCTCGTCGGGATTACCAATGTTGACTGGTTCGTGCAAATCGGACATCAACAACCGGTATATGCCTTCGATCAAATCATCGACATAGCAAAAACTGCGCGTTTGCTGGCCATCACCATAGACGGTGAGAGGTTCACCCTTGATCGCCTGTATCAGGAAATTGGGGACTACGCGACCATCGTCGGTGTGCATGCGCGGACCATAGGTATTGAAGATGCGCACAACCCGTGTATCGATCCCATGAAAACGATGATAGGCCATGGTCAGTGCTTCGGCGAAACGCTTGGCTTCATCGTAGACGGATCGCTCCCCAATGGGATCCACATGACCCCAATAGCTTTCGGTTTGTGGGTGCTCGAGGGGATCCCCATATATCTCACTGGTGGAAGCCAATAAGAATTTGGCATTGTGGGCTTTGGCAACACCCAATGTATTATGAGTTCCCAATGCGCCGGCCTTCATCGTCTGGATGGGCAAATTAACATATCCATAAGGTGAATGGGGATTGGGGCTGGCCGGTGAAGCAAAATGCATCACGGCATCCAACTTTCCAGGAACAAAGATAAAATCCGATACATCATGCCGAATAAAAAGGAATCTCTCTTCACTCGCAAGGTGGGCTAAATTATCCATGCTCCCTGTGATGAAATTATCCATCCCAACTACTTCATGCCCCTCGGCAAGAAGACGGTCGCAGAGATGTGATCCCAAGAAGCCAGCCGCGCCAGTTATTAATACTCGCATAAAATAATCCTTAGTCAAACATTTTTGAATGGCTTGAATTCATATTAGTATTTATCTCAGCGGAATATAGATCCGCTCAACACAGAGCAGGTTTCATACCTGCCAGATGATTTTCTAAATTAATTCAAGTTAGAAAACTGTACAAGTTTAACAGATTGAGGGAAATAATCAATATCCCAAAAGTACCCCATTCCTCACAATAATGTCAGCCGAACTTCAGCGCCAATCGAGGCGATTGATACGTCCATCGCCAGTGATCTGCCAAGATTCTCCACTGCGACTATCGACCAGCCAGATATTGCCTTGATACAGAACCGCCAAAATATACTCATTGAGAGACTCAATGGGCTGGGGAGACCAGGCTCCCCAATCTCGTTGTGGCTCAATCCCTGGTGCTTCCGCTGGCGGGAATTGCTCTCGGCGATTCGAGCCATCCCGATCCATGAAGACTACCCGATAGCGGCTGGTCTCACTTTGGTCTGGGAAAATGGCCTGCAGATAGGCGATCTGATAAGCTGCTTCACCGGTAGATTTAGGCGTGATCGGGGAAGGCATCGGGTAGGCGAACATACCCACATGGGATACTAAATCTACGGGCTCACCGCCGCTCAACGGCAAGGCGGCCAAATTGAAGATAGGCGATTCTTCAGGAGATATTGTTCCAGGGGGTGGCGCGTGGCGGACGGTGTAGAGGATCTGGTCGCTAGGTCCCCACTTAAGTCCCGGTACCCAGGCCCAGTCACTGCGCGTCTCTAAGGGGGTAATATCCAACACGGAGACAAATGTACCCTCTTCGACGTTGACCAGACCAACCTGATTTGGGTTGGCATAGGCCAAGGTCTGGGCATCATTTCCATAAATATAATTCGTCCCCCACCAGCCATAAACACCACCGGAATTGGTTTCGACAATTTCCTCGGGGCTAGGATCCACCCACCCATTGATACTGAAATTTGCCATCTGGATATCGTTATTGGCCTGCCATCCTGGCGCGGCCTGTCGCGGTTCCACTGTCGAAAACGCGGCGTAGGCTGTGGATCCCGGTCGCCAATCAGCGAAGTGGATCACATTACTCGCCTGCAGGTCGATCTCAACCGCCGGGTTGTTCACCTGGACAATCCACAACGTATTGATGATCTCTTCAGACTCATCGTGACGGGTAAACAACAGCCACTCAGCATCATCGGAGAGCACAAATACGCGGCCATCTAAATCGCCCGAAGAAATTATCGGAATACGATTGGCCGTTGTGCCCTCCATCATCCAGGCGTTGCCATCGGAGAGAAACACCAGCCGTCCTGGGATGGGCTGCGGCGTGAAAGACGTCTGCTTTCCAACCAGCATAATCTGCGAGAGCGGCTCTTTCACAATCACCGACTTGATCTCAGTACGAGAGATCTCTATGCCATCTTCATAGATAAGTCGATAGGTGATTTCTTTCATACCATTCTCACCGCTCTGCAACTGTTGCTGCTCTCCTTCAGCAAGGAATTCGCTAGGCTGAATCTGCTGCTCGAAGGGGATGACAACCTGCTCGATTTCGAACTCCTCATATACACGCGTGACGGCGATCTGCGACCCTTCTGAAAGTGCGATATGTAGATCGGGGTCGATACGATCCAACGTCCCCAAAGTGATATCGGCAACTTTCAGGGCGTCCTGGACTGTGCTCTGGGGTGATACCTGTACCTTATATACTTGTCCGTCTCCAATGATCTCCACTTCTATCAGCGGTATTTCCGTCGGAGCCAGATCACAGGCTCCCAGCAGAAGGATCAATGTCAAAATAAGCAGGGTAATTGAATGGTATAATCTCATCTCGTTCTGACCCAAAGTACAGAGAACAACTTACATCACAACCTGGCATTATCAGTATTGCCAATTTTTAACAAGCCTGATTATAGCATGAGCGATACCAATCAATCCCAAACAGATTCCACCCCCGAACTTAGCCTGACAGCGCGCATCGAGGCGCTACTTTTTGTGGCGCCTGAAGCCGTCGCGCATGGACAATTAGCCCGAGTTTTGGGTGTGACCAACCGTCAAGTCGAAAAATGTTTAGAGGAAATTGGGGAGCTATACCAAGATCGCGGGATACGCCTTCAACGACACGACGGGCGCGTTCGCCTGACCAGTGCAGCTGCTGCAGCCGAAGATATTGAGCTTTTCCTGGAACTCGAGGCCACTACGCAGCTTACTCGCGCCTCACTAGAAACATTGGCCATTATCGCCTACCAACAACCAGTCACCCGCCCATACGTTGACTCGATTCGCGGGGTCAACAGCGATAGCGTGATGAAGAATTTGCTCAGCAAAGGTGTAATTCAAGAGGTCGGCCGTGCAGAAGGCCCAGGCCGACCAATCTTGTACAGCACCACGCCCGAATTCCTCAGTCATTTTGGTTTAGTGTCAATCGAGGAACTCCCCCCCCTCAATATCGAAGAGATTGTCAACAATAACCATGAGAAAAATGGAGAGACGAAGGTACTTAAAGAGTGAACCTTCGTGCTCTTTTGGGGTAACCATAATAGATGACAGAATAAATTATTCACCTAATGTACGTGATAGAACTCTTTCACCAGCACTACTTCACATCACCTGAGGGAAAGCGTCATGACACGTTACCTCGTACGCCAAACAATACTTAGTGTTATAAAACTTTTCATTTTTATCAGCTTCATGTTCTTCTTTATTCAGATCATGATGCCGGGGGATTTTATCGATCAGTATTCTTTGTTCTGTAATGCCGAATGCCGCGCTCGCTTGCGTGTCCAGTTAGGACTCGACTTGCCCATCTGGCAACGCTATTTTCAGTGGCTGCGCCAAATCGTCACGTTAAACCTGGGGGATTCCTTGCACGGAGAACCCATCATGGAAACACTCAAGTTGGTCATCCCAGCAACCTTGTTGGTCTTCGTCACTGGGACAACCATGGCATTCCTAATCGGGTTATGGCTCGGGAAGCGTACCGCCTGGCAGGGATCAGCATTTCTATCCCGGGCTACGACGCTGAGCGGCCTGACACTGTATACGTCTTTCCCCCCATGGTTAACCTGGCTCTTCACGTACCTATTCACCAAGGGCGCTGGCTTCGTGGTTATGGGCGAAATTGGCGGCCTAGGGCAACTGGCTTTCATCGGGCTGGATCGACTTGTCTGGGCGGATGTCGATGTGCATCCCAGCGTGATTTCATTTCGTATGATCGTAATTCTAACGGGTTGCGCACTTTTCTACTATTTAGTTAAAAACCTGATCGACGAGTTCACCAAGCGCTCCACACCAGGAATAATCTATCTGATCTTAATTCTCGCTAGCACTGTTGGGATCTGGTATCTCCTAGATATGGAAATCCTGGCATTCGATATCATGAAGATCGCCTGGATTCCACTGGTGACGTATATCTTACTCTCCTTCGGGGAAACGATGATGATCATGCAGGCCAGCATGGATGATGTGATGAAGTCGGAATATATCATTACGGCCAAGGCCAAAGGATTGCCAGATTCGGTCGTACTGGAGAGACACGCCGCACGCAATGCATTACTTCCCGTAATCAGCCGTCTGGTAATTTCTCTGCCCTATTTGATCACAGGCGTTGTCATCATCGAGAGTTCAACGGATTGGCCAGGTATGGGTACCAAGATGTGGAATGCTCTTTACTGGCAGGATATTCCCCTGGTGATGGCTACACTACTCATTGTGGGTGTGCTTTCCCTGGTTGCCCGATTACTCCTTGATATTATCACCGCCTATCTCGATCCCAGGATCCGCTACGGCGAGAAACGCATGCCTTCAAATTAAACCGATCATGGACCCAACGAACATCCCCGCACTAAAACAGGCAACTGAACTGATCAAGGCCGGAAAGCGCCATCAGGCACAAATTATATTGGCAAAGTATGTTCAATCTTTCCCCGAAAACGAGCATGCCTGGCATATTATGAGTTACGCGCTCGATGATAAAGAGCACCAGATTTTCGCCCTAAAACGCGCCCTGAAGATTAATCCGCAAAATCTACACGTCAAGACCCGTTTAGAAAAGCTGTCTCCCTCTGAACCCCCCGAACCTAAACCAACCCCGCCTTCAACGCGTGTAGCACGTGCTGCGCCATCTCCGCAACCGGAGAGTCTTTTGAAAGCATCCCAAGCACCGAGGAGCGGGAGTCTGCCGCAAACCGCGGTTGCGCCCTTTGCTCAACCAGAGAATCCGCTAGAGCATACTCAGACTTCCGGGAGCGGTAGTTTACTCCAAACCGTGGCTGCTAACATTGGCGTGGATACGAGTCCATTGAAGCCCCCGGTTCGGAAATCAGCACTGATTTCACAGTCTAAACCAATCGCACGACCACTGGAGATTCTCACGCCCGCCAAACGCTTCGGATTCTGGCAACGTTTGAAAATTCGTTCGATCATTTCCTGGCGTCGCACCAAATTGAACTGGCGCATCTTTGCGCAGAGTCCGCTGGCGATCATTGGGCTGATCATCATCTTTCTGTTTGCCCTGATGGCTATTGCCCATCCCATCCTAATAAAAACAGTTTGGCCCAGGGGCATCTATGATCCGGCCACCGGATTCGATATGATGGTCTTCCCAAATCCATCTCCCCCAGTTTCCGGCCACATTTTAGGAACGGATTCTCTGGGACGCGATGTGCTGAGTATGATCCTGGCCGCCACGACGCCGACCTTCCTCGTCGGGATCACTGCGGCACTGACCACGGCCTTAATTGGAACGCTGCTCAGCGTTACCGCAGCTTACTTCCAAGGCAAGGTGGATATGATCATCACTAACATGGCTGATGTGTTTCTGCTCTTTCCTGCCCCGATCATCATGGTGATCATTGGGGCGCGTTTCCGCGACCTGGGACCGGTTGAGCTGGGTTTGTTTTATGGCTTTGTCACCGGCGCGGGTGCGACCACCATCGTCATGCGCGCCCAAGCTATGCAGGTTGCGGCCAAGCCCTTTATGGAAGCTGCTCATATCGCCGGAGGTGGACCCTGGCACATCATCACCAAACACCTGATTCCATCAGTGATGCCTCTGGCCGCATTACAGATGATGATCGCTGTCACTGGGGCAGTTGTCGCCGATGGATTCATTTCTTTCTTTGGCATCACGCGCACGGTCAACAACTGGGGCACCATCATATATGACGCCTTTATCTATGGGAATATCTCCGGGTCATACGGTCCGCCCTGGCATATGCTGATCCCTTCGGCGGCCTGTTTTTCCCTCTTCGCCATGGGATTCTATCTTGTCTCGAGGGGTCTGCACCGGGTAGCGTCCCCCTCCCTGCGGGAAGATTACTAAAAACACCCTAAAGAATACTCCTGAATCAAAACGCTCCGACCAGCACAGAGGTGGTCGGAGCGTCCTTTCTTTAATTGCTGTTTATTCTTTACTCCCCTCCGTCAAACCCCTGAAGACCATAATCAGACACGATTTGCACAATAAGTTCCGCATCATCATCAGCTACTTCATGCAAGGCGAATCCAATATTAAAGAAATTGGGATCGATATCCCGCTTACACCACACGCTTCGGGCGCTTAAATTTAATATTGGTTTGCCGTAAATATCCTCGGGGAGGTCGATGCGCAAATTGAAGATCTTATCTTTCTCCAATGACTCCTCACTAATGATCATCGCACCACTCTCAGTCAAATTGCCCAGGTACCCCATAAACGCGCCCGTAGAACGGTCAAAGACGCGTGAATAAAACATAATGTGCTGCCGCTTCAGGGTTCTGCGTTCATCCATATCATTCCTCCGTGCCCTAGGTGACTTCTCATGTCATATTATAGCAGAATTCATGAATATTGATCGTTGTTTCCCAGAAAATCACGATTGAACGGATAAAACAACCCCCAGATGTTGGCTATACGAATAGGCCATTGATGGCATCAATCATCAACCGCCCCCCAAAGAATAGCAGCATCAGGCCACTTAGCGCGAAGACCGATTGTTGGAATCTGTTCCCGAAGAACTGCCCGCCCTTGAAGGACAACACCGAAAGGAACCAATCCCAAAGCAAATCGCACAGCCAATGACCCACGGCAAATGCAATGAATCCCCACACGCCAAACTCCACCGATCGCAGGATTAGAGCCGCGCCCACGGTCACCCACCAGACCAGGAAATAGGGATTGCCCACACTAAACAAAATTCCCGCCAGGATCGGCGAGCGGGTGTTTTTTCGGTCAGCATCAATTCGCAAATCCGAGCGCAAACTAACCAACATACTAATCCCCATCCATAAGATAAACAGCCCACCGGCGATACCAATTCCAGCTTGCAGCATGGGTGCATCTAACAAACTACCCACTCCAAAGAATACCGCCACCATCAGTGGGAATTCCACGATACCATGCCCAATAGCAACCAGGGCACCTGCACGAGGAGATTCGCTTCCCCTGCCAACTACAACTGCAGTGATCGGACCCGGGGCCATTACGCCAGAGAGTGAAATCAGAATGGCTTCGGAGAGAAAAAGCCAAAAGGGCATCAGCGCAACTTAAGTCGATAATACGCCCACAAAAAGAAAAAGGCCACAAAAATCCCCATCACCACCCAGCCCATGAACGGCCCACCCCCGGCTTGGATTAGGCTGATGAGAATGCCCAATACGGCCCCAAATGACCAGATCAATTTGAGATTCAACATCCCACGAAAGACATCAACCTGTGCATATCGTCCTAAGAAAGATTCAATCCCAATACCGAACAAGGCCGCGGCGACCATCCGGCTGGTCAGCGGGTCAACATTCTGCCAGCCAAAGAGGGTCAGCATCCATTCCGGTGCGATGAACAGCGGCACTGCAAAAAGCATATCTACGACAAAGTGAACCACGAACCAAAAACGAAGTCTATCGGATACCATCGAATTCTCCTTTTTTCTACTTAGTAATTTTATAAACGGTGTTAAATTTCAACGCGAATAATGCGAAAGTGATCCAAACTAAGTTTTTTTAATTGCGAGACCGGCGTTTTTCCGGTCGAAGCAATCTCTTGGTATTTGGTATCCACCACGAGCTTCTATAATTCTCGCTCTTCAGTGATCAATGCAACTCGGTATGGATACAACTCGGCATGCATGACGCCCTCACTCACAGCTGGATCATTATCCACAATTTGCTTTGCTTCATCTTCGTCAGCGGCTTTGAAGATCACAATCCCAAAGCTGCTTGGGTCAGTATTCTGTGTGCGGCCGGCAAGGATCAACATACCTTTATCTCTCAAATTCTTCAAGTAGGCAAAATGTTCGGAGATAATGCGATCTTCCTCAGGCGTGGATTCCTCAGACAACATCTCTGATCGTGTCGGTTGGATTTTGTATAAAAATTGCATCTCATCTGACATGAATCACCTCTACAAATTCTATGACATCACTTGGGTGATATTTCTTTCCGAATTCAACGAGGCAGGAAGACTACAATTCTATCAAGGCTGCTCCTTTTGATATGTGCGATATGAAAATATATCATGCCCGCTGATGATTTCGATTTGCTCGCTGAACTCATTTTTCAGCTTCCGCAAGCGCCCGATGTGTGGACCTAGGGCCCAATCTGCGACCCAGTTGGGAAAGCGCATATGCTGCCGATCACCATCGCCTCGATGAAGATCGCTGTGGTAGTGATAAGGAGATGCAGCATCACCGCAATTAAGCAGCCAACCGCGGGGAGATTTGATCGCCACGCCGCAGTGCCCACGTGTATGCCCGGGCAGGGGGATCAAGCGTATCTCTATATCTAGCCCTGGAATAACACGGATACTCTCAAAACCAAACCATTCCCCATCGACCTGATCGTACAACTCCCACTTCGGGTTATGCTGCCAATGGGACGAATCACATCCCCGCTCAACGAGGCCGCGCGGATGCATTGCCGATTCGTATTCCTTGGCATTAACGTGCACTTTGGCCTGGGGGAAATCGGCCATTCCTCCGGCGTGATCCAGATGAAGATGGGTGTACACAATGTGATGGACATCCGCTCGATCATAACCCAGCGCCCTGACTTGATGGAGTGCTGTTTCCTCGAAATTACAGGGCGTACCCATCAAATACAGGAAGCCGCGCATCATCATCGATGGGTCTTCATAATCCTTTGTGCCAAAACCAGTATCAACTAAAACAAGACCATCATCAGTTTCAATCAGCAGACAGTAGATGATGGATTCTACGTCTGGAAAGCGCGGTCTTATTGATCCGCAATTCAGATGATGAATCTTCATGGCAGATCAGAGATAAACACCCAACCAGATCAATACTGCTGAAAGGGCAAAGATCACCGGGCAGAGTTTGAATGGCAAGAAATTTACCTTGAACCCGGTAAATAAGGATACTCCTGCCAGAATAACTAGCACACCAGCTGAGAGTCGATAGACCGTGATAGATACGTAATTGAGCGGATCGATCAGGGTGACTACAGCAACCAGGACACCAATGAAGATCAGCGCCACGCCCTCGACGATCCACTCCATGGTGATGATATTGCGGTTGTCTTCGGAGATATCACCAAATCCTTCTACGACTCCTTTGGTAGGAAAGAGATGAGCGACTCCCCACAACGTTGCAAAAAATGCCCCCAGGTACAGCAAAATTTGATTGATCATGTGATCCTCCTATCACTAACAAAACTAACGAACCTGATGAGAATTACCGCAGTGTAGGCCGTACCCCAAGCAATGAGCACAGAGGCTCAAAAGAATCTCCGCGATCACAGCGAGCTCAGCGGATAACCCATACTCGTTTTCTAACTCTCACGCTTGTGCATGGATAGATTTCGCACAAGCGCAGATATGATCAGAATGATACACCAATAGAAGATGAACTCAAATATACCAAAAACCAAAACTGATGAGGAACTCACACCAACCAAAATAGGACAATTATCCAGTATGTTCTCAATGTAGATGACGGGGAAATGGGCAAGCAGCGAATGAAATCCTCCCAGCAGAATAAACCACCATAGTGGGTTGCCAGGTAGGCGGAGAGATATCCACCAAAAGAGGTATCCCAGCAAACCCACCAGCACTCCAAATGGAAACACAATCCGCGGCACCCATTCAGGGAATAAAAATTGATAGCAAGAATTCCAAAAGGCGTTGGCCGCCCAGGTGTAAAGCACACTCCAGAAAACCATCGACGCGATAGTCAGCCCAGGCTGAAGTTGGCGGAAAGTTATTTTATCAAGCCAACGAACCAACCACCAAATCAACAATAAATCGACCAGAGCTGTGATTAGCGCTGCGATCCAATACAACTGTGATGTGGCTTGAATATCAACAGGCATGGTCGATCCCTTTACATATAATGACTACGCATTGTCTCCATGCGCCTCACACTATCTTTGAAGCCGCCAGGTCGGCTGCGAGCGTGCCAGATTTTGTGGAAGGTATCAATGAGCACCTTTGCATCCTCGGCAAGTTGCTGGCGCAGAGATTGATCTTCAGAATCATTAGCCACGCCCAAAGCCCAGATCAATCGCCGGCAGGCGTGGCGCAGCATATCAGCGACCCAGTTGAATTCGATTTTGATCAGATCAGCATCGACGCGCGCCAGTGCCGCCTGAGACATAGATTCCATGATCTCATCAATGCGCTCTAAGATGGCCTGAAACTCGGCAATGCGCTCTTCAGCTTCATCGAGGTGGATGGCTAAATCTTCTGGCGCTGATTGAAGAATACGAAACAGGATCGAAGCATTGGGGGGCTGCAGTTCACTCTGCTGATAGATATTCCCAAGCTCGTAAGCAATTTTCCCGATTTGCTTCGTATCATCATGGAAAGCAAAAGCATCGAGCGCATGGGAAATATCAAGATCGTGGTTGGCTTCATACGCCCAAGATACCGCCGCTCCATAGGCAAAACCAAGATAACTGATTGGCAGCGGCTGCCAATGGCCGTTGTCGCCCCAATCAGTGTTGAGGTAGCCTACAGCGCCATGCTTCAAGCCATTCTCCGCGGCGCTGCGCAGATTCTCCAAAGCATTTGCTGTGCGCCCAGCGATGGTGTTCCACGAAGATGTCCCCGGACAGACATAGAAAGGTACGCCAGAAGCAGCAAAAATGGCGCTGTGTGCGTCAAAGGGATGGCTGGCCTCATACCCCCATTCGAGAGCAATCAAATCCCTGGGGAGTTCGGGTACCAACCCCGGGTGATTCATCAGAATATCCCCCCAAAATTGCA
Source organism: uncultured Anaerolineales bacterium (assembly GCA_964560795.1). Taxonomy (GTDB): domain Bacteria; phylum Chloroflexota; class Anaerolineae; order Anaerolineales; family UBA11858; genus NIOZ-UU35. The sequence goes on from CAZLNX010000097.1 coordinate 15,676, forward strand.
GTGTATACCCTCGGGATTTTAGGTCACGATATATCTCCAACAAGAAATCCAGGTACACGCGCCCCTCTCCTACCTGATCGACAAGTTCCTTGTTCTTTCCTTGGCCGAGGTCAAAGGTTTCGTCACAACCCACATTGACCAGACTGCTGCTGAAATGCGGCAGCAGTACATCGTAAAGTCCACGGACCAGCTTCAGGCTTTCGGGATTAGTGGGATTGAGGCTGAATGGCTCTTCATGCACCTCACCCCATAAAGTCACAAACCCGTCCGGACACTCGGCAAGGTGCTGGTATTCAGTATGCTTCAACCAACGATGCATATGCCCAAAGGAATTCTGGTTGGGCACCAGCTCGATGAAGCGCTCCCGGCAGTAAGCATCCAGAGCCAGGATTTCTTCTCCAGTCATGGGCGAGGACTCGGCCCAAACAAGCTCATGCGCCGGATACGCAAAGGTGTGCTCGGTATACAGCTGCAGCCGATTGATCTTCCAGGACGCCAGCAGATCCACCAGATCATACAGCGTCTCCATGGTTGGCACTTTGTCGCGGCTGATATCCAGCATCACACCCCGGTTGGGGAAATCAGGCCAATCGCTGCATCTCAGGGCTGGCACACACCCCTCACCCTGAGTAATAAGCTGCTTCAGCGTATTGACGCCATAGAAAATCCCTGCAGGTTGGCTGGCGATCAGATCGATGCGTTCCGTTGTGACAGTAAGCTGATACCCTTGTTCATGATGCACCCCACCCGGAATAAGGCTCAATGAAATTACTAATTCCCCTTCTGATACGGAGCCCCCCGCATATATTTGCCAACCCTGACCAAGGCACTCCTGAAGAGCACGCGCCGAAAATAAAATTTTGCCCGGTTGAGGGCAGTTAATTTGGATCAATCCCGAATCAGGGAGGCTGAAACGATCCTTCAAGATTTCGATGTGCCGAGGAGTGGGCAGCAGTAGTGGAGCGGCGGATTCGGATGAGTTCATGGTGATTGCATCCTTGGGGTTTGTCTTGTTCTTTGAGAAATTTGTACTTAAACTTCATTGTAAATCAAAAATGCCTCCAATCAAAGCAAATCCGCGTGAAAACAAGAACCCCCCAGATTTCCCTACCGCAAGGAGGGTCATCCGGGGGGCATGCTTACTGGTCGAAAATCGATATCATCTACTCAAGAGGAGATAAAGAGTATCAACCAGAGGAGTATATTCTATCAGTTCTTAGCAGAAAGCACTTGTTGGGTTTCTTTTTCCTAAGATAAATACTAAATCACAGCAAGGGATTTAGAAACCAACTCAGACAGATAGATTTCCAAAGTCAGAATGATCCACTCGCGCATAGAGGGATACCAGACATCTTCGTCTTGGCTTACCCAACGCGAGAAGATATTCTCATCACATTCCCCAATGACGGCATCCTCGACATCGAAGATATGCCAGACAGATAATTCCTTATATCCATCAAAATAGCTTACGGTAATGCGCTTTTCCCATTCCCCACTATCGCCAATGAGTTGAATGTTCTCCTCATCCAGTTCCCTAGCGACAGATTCCGCAGAACTCTCTCCATCGTCGATAGCACCACCGGGCGGGGCTAACTTGCCATCTACCCTGTGTAGGGTTCCCAGGATAGCCCCATCACTGCGCCGAACGATCAGGGCGCGGGCGCTGGTTCTTCCAAAAGGCAATTGGACGGTTTTCTCTTCACCCTGAATTTCTTTTTCTTTTACATACCAAACTTCTTTATATTTCGCCTTCATTTGCGAACCCTTCCTGTAATACTATTTACATCAAATGAGATTTATGCATAATAGAAATTGAAATCACAACGACCAGACAATTTTTGCTACCTTATCAAACAAGCCATATGCTTCTCGTTGAAATTAGAATCTGGACAAAATCATATCAACCATAGCACAAGGAGGTTTAGATGGCTAATTATGAATTCACAGACCAACAAAATCGTACTATGAGTTCCCTTGCCAGGAGATTAGCTCTATTTGGGATTCTAGTAGCGCTAGGTGGTATTGCGATAGTCACATTTGCAATTGGGGAATCAGTTACCCAAGGAGTTACATTATCCCATCTCTTGGTTTTCATAATAGGTGTTGCAACTATTCTG
>CAZLNX010000098.1:0-17759 GCA_964560795.1 uncultured Anaerolineales bacterium
CGCTTGACGAAATTCGATTATCTTGTTAATGTGCTCTTGGGTAGTATTCTTTTTGGTCACGCATAAAGTTTCTACCCTTGGGCAGTTCCCGACAAGGGTTCTGCCCTACTTTTTGTCTAATCTCGAGTAACTAAATGAGCTGCGAGAATTCATCCGCATATTTAGTGAATTGTTGCGATCAATATGATATTTATAAGCAATACAATAGCAATGTAAGGTGCCATTTTTGGACTTTTTCGCTTATAACTGAAATTATCTATTGGATTTACGCTTTTATTTTCGGCAATTTTCCGGTTGAGTATTGATAGGGTAGGGAGAGGGTTATAGAGTTAGAATTTTTAGCATGCAATTCATAGTTTATTGCCGTTTTCCCCCATACTCAATAATTTTTGCTGTTTCGTCGTTGATTTGAATGATAAGCGAAACAATCCCAGTAGGGCGCTTGACAACGACGCCCTGGGCTGTTATCATAATTATGCTTTCGATAATTATGATTATCGCAAACATAAAATTCTGTCAGGTGAGCGCCTGGTACGCTTCTAAGAGCAGAAATATGACCATTTCGCAAGCAATTGCCGCATATCTAGATACAGTCACGGGGTCACGCAGTGAGAATACTGCGCGTACGTATGCAATTGCTATGCGCGCGTTCGTAGAAATTCTCAAAGATCATAACCACTCCCCCGAAGAAACTGCAATTACAGAATTGACAGAAGATGCCATACTATGGGCAATCTCTGGGTTGCATGAATTAGCGCCTACAACAGAACGATTATATTTGACAGCAGTAACTGGCTTTTATGAATACCTGGCCGCATCCAAACTATGCGATATCAACCTACCCCGCTTGCGTGCCTTGATAAAGCGCCGTGCACGTCGTCCGGGCCAGCGTTTGCCTCAATTTCCCCGTGAAAACATCGAAAAAGTACTACTATACGCATTAAAACTGGCTGAGCAGCCAGCTGAAGACAAGAATCACCGCCTTAGGAGCCTTCGAGACCGGGCATTTTTGCTGGTTTTGGCGGATACAGGCTTGCGAGTCCACGAAGCCTGCGCCCTTCGCCGTGGGGATGTCGATTGGAACGAAGCAAAAGCCATGATTGTCGGCAAGGGAGATCAAGATGCTGTGGTGCGCTTCTCGTCTAGAGCGCTCTCTGCGCTAAAAAACTATCTTAATGCCCGTGTTGTACTGGATGGGGCTTCTGGGCGGCCCCTCTCCTCCCTACCCCTCTTCGCCAGGCACGATAAAGGTGCAGGAAAGAAGGTGTTATCGGTCACAACGACCACGGGACGCAATATCGTGCGCCAGCGTGTGCGCGAATCATTGGGAGAAAAAGCCGTTGGTACAATTACCCCCCACTCCTTCAGACATTACTTTGTGACCACGATCCTACGTGGATCTGGCGGGAATTTGAAGCTTGCGCAGGAGCTGGTGCGTCACAAGAACATAGCGGTGACACAGCGTTATGCGCACCTGGCGGACGATGAACTCGATCAGGGGTATTATGAGATTTTTGAAGGTAATTGAAGTTTGGGTAGCACAACACCAATTCGCTTTGAAATGTCATTCTGAGCCACAGCGTAGCGGAGGCGAAGAATCTCTCTCTTTGCGCGACGAAAATGATGGATTCTTCGCTCCTTTCAGTAGCTCAGAATGACAAATTCAAGGGAATTCCATTAACCACCTACCTCAGCAGCAGTCATCTCAACGCTCCAGCAGGCTGGTTGGGTAACACCAAGGCCCACACCCGCCCCAGCGAGGGCACCTGATTTGGGCTCCTGGGCTGGCCCGCCAGTTCCCCCAAGTATCATCGCCTGAGCGTAGGCAAGCCCGTTCCAAAAATCAACATTCGAGCGTTTCTTCTCCCTGTCGGGGATAACACGGGCAGAACCCTGGAGAATGTTAATATATCCCAGTTGGCCGTCTTCACGCTTTTTCTCGACAATCCAATGAATCGTGGGAAAAGGATTCCCTTGAGTTTTTGTGTGGTCAATAGATTTAACCCTGGCATAGGCCCAAATTTGACCATCAGGCCCAGTCAGTGCTCGGGGTTCTTGTGTAGTTACATCATTACCCTCTGCTGCATAATGAGCCATTTCTTGGATCCATATTCTTAGTGCACTATCAAACAAATACCATTCATTGGTAGTGCTGGGCGGTGGCTTTTTCCCGCGGCCATCCAGAAGCGATCCCAGGTATCCAGCCGGAGCTACAGAAAAACCATCTTGTTTGCGGCGGTAGGCCTCTGGTGACAGCAATCCAAGCGAATTATCCTCTTCTAGCGAAGTTGGACGAATGACCACCGTAGAAACTCCAGCCTCAGTCAGCAATTCCACGACGCGCTCCGTGTGCATCACACCGATGGTCATCGCCGCAGATTCTCCGGAATGAGCTGCCAGGATATCGAGCATGGCCGCGACTATGGCATCGCTACGATCATCGACAACGTCAATATATTCACGTAAATCCTTTAGGTTTTCGGTCATTTCGACCGGAACAGTTTCATCGTTTTCCGCTGCATAGTCAGCCAGCTCAGTTTCTAATTCATCCAGCAGCTCTACATAGGCTGCTGCGGAATTCTTGCCCTCGAGACGCTCTATCATTTCCTGGCCGTATTCGCTGGTTTGCAGGGCATAGTCGTACGCCATTTCAGTCTCATTTTTATCTATGAGAGCACGCCAGAAGCTGAATTCATCCTCGCCCATCGTGGCAACCATGAGTTGGTAGTTGTACGTGTATGGCGTGAACCACAGATCTGGGTCGATGGTCACTGTGTACAGATCTGCACTGTCGATGCCGGCGACAACTACATCATAAAAAACCAGGCCCATGATCTCCGCACCGCCGATCTCACCCTCCTGCAATGTGTGGATGAAAACATCCTCGCGGTTTGTGATGGGTTGCTCTGGTTGATAATAGGGCTCTTCATGCGCCCAGGAGAGATCCAGGGGACCTTCCTCGACCGGATGACCTTCCAGACCAATAAGCCGTAGATCATAATCTTCATAAAGCAGTGTGAGCATCATGGTTATTTCGACCTGGCCTAAAACAGAATCGTGCCGCTCCTCGAAAACAAAAACAGCCTCTTCGGAGCCAGTGTCTGTCACTGAGATAATCACACCCTCCTCACCGATGATTTCCGCGGCGATATCTTCCAGCGTAGGCGAAGCTTCGGCAGCAGTAACCACCGAAATGGAGGTAGTCAATAGTAGGAATACAAAAACAAGTACGATGAGCGGATATTTCTTGGTGGTCGAATTCATCATTGATCCTCCTACAAATTAAATGTGAAGACAATCCAGAATTTATGAGATGAGGAAAAATCCCTAATCGGTTGGAGAAACAACGGTCAACCCCGGTGGTACTTCTAATTCACCCAGGCGTTTTGATACTTCGGGCTCGAGTATATGCAGTGCAGAATCTCCGCCCTTTTCCAAGGCATTGGCACAGGCAACAATTATTTCTGTTCCGATAATCTTTTTCAGCTTGGTTATATACCGTTCGGTTTGCCCGAGTCTCATCCAATATTTTCCATTATCGAGTGAATACCACCAATTGCCAAAACAATCTTGATCGATGCAGACATTCCCCACGGCAACCAGAGTTCCATTTCTCTTTGCGACTCCCTTCATATAGATACTCGAGCCTGTTAGAGTGGCAACATCCCAACTTGCCCCCCCATCTGTTGTCATGGCAACAATGCCCAAATCCCCGCTGTTGCCAACCACCCATCCAGTTGTTTCATCTTCGAAATAGAGACCCAGTAAGGTTCCAGTTTCCATCGGGAAGAGCAATTCTTCCCATGTAGATCCACTGTCGGAAGTTTTCACCAGGAACGGTTTTGGATCCTCCCAACCGATGCCTCCGACGGCGTAACCAACGGAATCAGTCGGGAAATCAACAGATCTAAACCCGGCGTCCTCGCGAGATGGATGCTCAACCGCAGTCCAATTTACACCATCCTCGGTACGCAAAATCAGCGATTTGAACTCACCGAAATCGTTTCCAACACTCCAGCCAATGCCGTCATCGGTAAAAGTGATATCATCTAAGCCGCCGTAAACCCTTGGTAGCGCGGCTTTCGTCCAAGTTTCTCCACCATCGGCTGTATAAAGGATCAATGTAGGAATATCCCCTCCCCAATCCTGACCAACCGCATAACCAGTTAGGGAATCTGTGAAGTATACGCCATTGAGGAAACCATCTGCTAAACCAGTATCCTGCTCAGTCCAGCTAACCCCACCATCAGTCGTATGGATGATTGAAATTAGGCTTGAGTCATTCGATTCTAGTGCCCCAACCCCCCAACCAATATCCTGATCCACAAAGGCAATATCTTGTAAAAATAGGGGTAGTGGAATAGGATATTCGACCAGTTCTACTGGGTCATCAGGTGCCGACTCTGCTGAAATTTGCAGCACTATGAGTACAACAATTATGAGTAAGATAACAGGGGCTTTGAGTGCACTTTTTCCGAAAGACATGATTTCCTCCTTTGCCTGATACGATCAAGCAATCATGATAACCAAAGCATCGAGTTATTTGTTTGTATCATCTCTCACGATCATTATACGGCACCCGATTCGGTTTATCAATCAGACCTCAGAGCTATTCCTCTACTAGAAACTACTTCCTGATAAGGTAAAATTCCTATAAAACTGGAAGAATGGAAACCATGAAGCAACTTGACATCTTCGATTCTAAATCATCCCAGATATCATCACAGGCATCATCACAAAATGAATCAACGCAATACTCCAATCTTGAACAATTACTAGATGCCATCAACAGCATGACTGATGATCCTCTGGCAAATGCAGGCACCAATGTGGTTATCAGCCGTGGCAATCCCCAGGCAAAGGCCCTGATCATTGGTGAAGCCCCTGGCCCGCAGGAAAACATCCAAGGGAAACCCTTTGTTGGTAGGGCCGGCAAGTTGCTCGATGAGATTCTTCAAGCCGTAAATTTTGATCCTGAAAAGGATGTTTACATTTCCAATTCTGTCTTCCGTATGCCGCCCGGGGACGGTGGCAAAGCTTTTCGCAAGCCGACCGACACCGAGATAGAATACTATCGCCCCTTTGTCCAGGAGATGATCCGTATCATGGCTCCTAAGATCTTGCTTCTCACTGGCAATGTGGCCTGTTATTCGGTTCTTTCTCAAACGGGGATTACGAAGCTGCGCGGAAACTGGATCAACCGGGAGAATTATTGGATTATGCCTATCTTCCACCCCTCTTATCTGCTCAGAAATCCTTCCCGACAACCAGGCTCACCAAAATCGTTGATGTGGGACGATATTAGAGAAATCCGCAAGAAATTTGACGAACTCATGCTCTGAATAGAGTATCGATTGTATCTGCTGGGGGTTATCAGACGCTACATAGTTTATTGGTATCTAAAGAAAGGCACATCCATGTCCCAGGCATCCCCAACACCCAGCTCAATCATCAGAAATTATCTCACCATTGTCGGGCTTTACACGCTATCAGCCTCGCTGATTTGGGGTGTAAACACGCTTTTTCTGCTAGACGCCGGCCTAGAGATCTTCGAAGTTTTCATCGCCAATGCTGTCTTCACAGGCAGCATGGCTCTTTTTGAAATTCCCACCGGGGTGCTTGCAGACACGCGCGGGCGTCGCGCATCGTTTTTGCTAAGTTTAGTGGTGCTGTTGCTGGGCACGCTTGGTTATGTGGGCGTCGCGGCCATTCAAGGTGGTTTCTGGCTATATGTGGTTATGTCGATCGTGCTGGGATTGGGCTACACCTTTTATTCTGGAGCGATGGAAGCCTGGCTGGTTGATGCGCTCAATGCCTCGGGTTACGATGGGAAACTCGACAGAGTGTTTGCTCGGTCAGCAATGGTCTCAGGTGGGGCGATGTTAATCGGCAGTATTGGGGGCGGTCTATTAGGCGAACTGGATTTGTCGGTGCCCTTTTTGGCGCGCGCAGGATTGTTGGGGCTCGTTTTCATCTATTCTTATTTTACAATGCACGACATCGGCTTTACGCCGGTAAAAACGAAATTGTCATCCCTACCCCGTGAGATGCGCATGATCGTCCAGGCAAGTATCACACATGGTTGGAAGCAGAACGAAGTTCGTTTGCTGATCCTGGCTGGGGTTGTTCAAGCGATACTTTTAGCCTGGGGATTCCATGCCTGGCAACCCTATTTCTTGGATCTGCTCGGGCGCGAGATTACCTGGATCGCCGGCGTCATCGCAGCCCTGATATCGATTTCCACTATTCTTGGGAATTTCATCGTGGAGTGGTTTTCTCAATTTTGCAGCCGCCGCACAACGTTGCTGCTCTGGGCGGCAGGGATATCCGCTGTGGCGGTCGTTGGCGTTGGGCTGACAGGCTCGTTTTGGGTCGCTGTTGGGTTGTATTTAATCTCAATGGGCGCGTATGGCGTAATCACGCCAGTCAAACAGGCATACCTGCACCAGATCATTCCCTCGGAGCAACGAGCGACAGTGATCTCGTTCGACTCCTTGTTGGCCAGCAGCGGCAGTATGGTAGGTCAAGGTGGACTAGGGTATTTGGCGCAACTTCGCTCTCTATCAAGTGGCTATATCACCGGCGGTATTACTACTCTATTTGCCATCCCCATTCTATATGCGTTGCGCCGGTTAGACGCACCCACGGATTATTTTGTCGGCAATGCCGGGACTAGTGGGGTCTGTGCAGCACAGGGATTGCCAGATGTGGCAACAGTAGATAGCAAAGCCCGCCAAGCATTAGACTAACACCTCCCCACCCCGACGGTCTTCTTACAAAGCCAAATGTGCAATTGCCTATAGTGGCGTAGAGCCAACCGCACCTAATTTGATTCTTGAAAAGCCGATAATCTTGTGCTAAGATATTCATATAGTGAAATATCATTTCATATTATGAATAAGGAAACCTACCCGGGAACGCAATCAGTGCAGCGAGCAATGAGCCTGCTAAATGCGTTTACGGATTCTCAGCCAGAATGGGGACTCAATAATCTGGCAAAAGCTGTTGGACTAAACAAAACTACCACCTACCGCTTGCTCAGCGCTTTAGAGATCGAGGGCATGGTGGCACGTGATGAGCATTCTGGTGCCTATCGATTGGGTCCGGGGGCAATAATTTTAGGTGGGCGCGCATTGCGCACGAATAGCTTAAATATCGTCAGTCACGCAGAGCTAGACAAATTGGCTGCACTGACAGGGGAAACTGTCACCTTAGAAATCCTCGTAGACTGCGATGTATTGATTATCGATCAAGTGCAGGGTTCCCATATGTTGGGTGCATCGCAAGATCTGTTCGCTCGCTGGCCGGCGCACGCTACCTCGACAGGCAAGGTGCTGCTGGCTTATTTACCGGTGGCTCTGAGCGAAGAGCTTCTGTCTGTTCCCTTAGCGAGTTATACCGAAAATACAATCACTGATCCAGCCGAGTTACAGGCAGATCTGGCCCAGATTCGGGCTCAAGGCTATGCCACTGTTTATGAAGAGTTGGAACTTGGCTTCGTCGCTACCGCGGCACCGATTTTTAATCACAATGGGCAAGTTGTAGCGGCTATCAGCGTGGGTGGACCCAGCGCCCGGATACATACTGAGCGCCTGCAAGAACTTGTAAAACATATCATGCGTGCCGCAGAGCAGATATCACAAAAAATTGGTTTCATCGGATCCGAAAATGATCCTTCAGTTCAGGCATAAATCTTTCCGAACAAAACATAATTCATAATAAGTAGGAGGCATACGCATGCGACCAAAATTGAAACTTCTCAGCGATGAATTAGTTGAGCAGATTATTGGCGAGGGATTCGAATTATTAATGGACCCAGGTGTACGCGTCCATAATGATGAAGCCCTGAAGCTGCTGGCAGAAGCAGGCGCAAAGGTGGATTTTGATACGCAAATCGCCTATATCCCAGAGAAGGTTGTACGACAGGCTCTGGAAACGCGCCCGTCTGAATTTTATCTCTACAACCTGGATGGCGAGCAAGTCGTCCACTACGGTGGCGACAGCGTGCAGTTTGATCCTGGATCGGCAGCGATCACAGTGCTTGACAGTGATACGCAAGAACAACGCCAGCCAATGACGGCAGATTTCGTGAAATTCGTCAAGTTGGTTGAGACAATTCCGCAGTTGGACGCCCAAAGTACATCGATGATTTGTGTCGATGTGCCCGAGGAAATTGGGGATTTGTATCGTCTCTATCTGGCATTGAATTTCATGCGTAAACCCATCATAACCGGTGCATTCCGTAAGGACACCTGGTGGACGATGAAGGATATGTTGGTTGCCATGGTGGGCAGCGAAGAAGCCCTAGTTGAAAAGCCGATTGCCGTCTTTGACGTATGCCCCTCCCCTCCCCTTTTGTGGAGCGATCTCACATGTCAAAACATGATCGACAGTGCACGCTACGGCATTCCCTCTGAATTGGTCTCGATGCCCCTGGCAGGCGCGACCTCTCCCGTAACCCTTGCCGCTGCTGTCGTACAGCACACGGCTGAATGCCTCAGCGGTGTGACTATCTGTCAGCTGGCCAAACCAGGGGCTCCTATCGTTTGGGGTGGATCGCCAGCGGCCTTTGATATGCGCGAGGGTACAACCCCTATGGGAGCTGTTGGTACCTGGATGATCGACTGCGCCTATACCGAAATCGGCAAAGCGCTGGGCATGCCCACCCACGCCTATCTAGGAATGTCGGATGCAAAGATTGTCGATGCACAATGTGGCCTGGAATCATCTGGTGGTGCGCTGATGGCTGCTTTGGCGGGTGTCAATATGGTTTCTGGCGCCGGCATGATGGATTTCGAAAGTTGCCAAAGTTATGAGAAGTTGGTCATCGATGCTGAGATCATCGGGATGTCGAAGCGCCTGATCAAAGGCATTGAACCTCGGGACAATCCTATTGCCCTGACGCTGATGCGTGAATTAGGCCATCGAGCAGATTATCTGGCGCAGCCGCACACGCTGAAGTGGTTTGCAGAAGAACTTTACACGCCTTCAGCGGTGATCGATCGCGGCTCACTCGACGGTTGGATGCGAAAAGGTTCCAAATCTACTTGGGAGCGCGCTCAGGATCGTGTTGACGAATTATTGGGGGCGTACCAACCCTCATCGATTTCAGCTGAATTACGAGCGGAGTTGCGCGATATCGCCACATCGGCAGCGCAAAAGTTTGGCATGGATGAGTTACCACCACTGCCATTGGAATAGCCAAGCAATACGCAGCTTTAGGAGAATATAGTATGTCAAACGAATTGTTATCTCAAATTACATCATCCTTAGTGGAAGGCAGGCCCGATGATACAGCATCACTGACACAGCAAGCCATGGGCGCAGGTGTAGAGCCGCTGACTATTATTGATGAGGGGCTGACGGTTGGGATGAATATTGTTGGTGACAAATTTCAAACCGGTGAATATTTTCTACCTCATCTGGTGATTGCTGCCAGCGGCATGAACAAGGCCATGGAAATCTTGGAGCCAGAATTGCAATCCAGACAGCAAGAAGCAGAAACGTTGGGTACCGTGGTGATCGGTTCTGTAGCTGGGGATATCCACGAAATTGGAAAATCTCTGGTGGGAACAATGCTGTCTGCCAATGGCTTCCAGGTGCACGATATGGGAGTCGACGTAGCCAACGAGACTTTCATTGAAAAGGTTAAAGAGACCGGTGCCAATATCTTAGGTTTGTCAGCCTTGCTTACCACGACGATGACGGTTCAACGCCAAGTTATCAAAGAGCTGGAAGAGGCGGGGATTCGCGATCAGGTGAAAGTATTGATCGGCGGAGCACCCATCAGCCAGGAGTGGGCCGATACCATTGGTGCCGATGGCTACGCCGAAGACGCCATGGGCGCTGTTGAGTTAGCGAAGCACCTCACTGGGTGAACACAAGACAGATGTTAAACAAAGCCAATAAACTCAAAGCACAGATGATCGCTTGGCGGCGCGACTTTCATATGAATCCTGAGCTGGGCTTCGAAGAAACACGCACCGCAGCCAAGATCGCCGAAGTTATGGAGCAAATGGGCTACCGGGTTCGAACAGGGATTGGAAAAACGGGCGTGGTGGCTGATATTGGCTCCGGTGACCCCATAGTCGCTATCCGGGCAGATATGGATGCCCTGCCCATCCAGGAAGCCAATGAAGAACCGTACAAGTCGAAAAAGGATGGCTTGATGCACGCCTGTGGGCATGATGCCCATGTGGCGATTGCGTTGGGCACAGCAACCCTGTTGAGTACCGAAGATTTGCCTGGAACAGTGCGATTTTTGTTCCAACCTTCCGAGGAAATCCAAGACGATGAAGGACTGAGCGGCGCGCCTCGAATGATCGAAGATGGTGCCCTGGAAGGTGTCACAGCTGCCATAGCACTGCATGTCTATTCGGCGTTAGAGACGGGCTGTGTTGAATTGGCCGTGGAAAATGCTGGCGCTGGTGTAGATACGTTTTATGCCAAGATCATCGGCACAGGTGGACATGGTTCAGCCCCCGATAAAGTTATTGATCCTATCTTCATCAGTGGGTATGTTATTCAGGCCATTCATGGCATTGTATCGCGGCGGCTGTGGCCTTATGACCCGGCTGTGATCAGCATTGGGTCGATCCACGGCGGTGTTGCTGACAATGTTATCCCAGAGTCCGTCGACATTTCAGGGACGATCCGCTTCCTCAGTAAAAAGGTGCAAAAAGAAATCCATACCGAGATCGAGAGGGCGCTGGGTGTTGCAAAGGCTTTGGGAGGCGATTTTGAGTTGGAAATCGTGGAGGGCTATCCCCCCATGCACAATCACCTAGAGACTGTGGAATTAATTCGGCAGGTAGCTAGCGATTTGATTGGGGCAGAGAAAGTCAAACAATCGAAACCGGAGATGGGCTCTGAAGATTTTGGGTATTTCATTCAGGATATCCCCGGCGCAATGTTTTACTTGGGGTGTCGCATCGAGGAAGACGAACGACGCCATCACGATCCACGTTTCGATATCGATGAGAATTGCCTGCCAATTGGCGCGGCAATCCTGGCAGAGTCCGCCTTGCGACTTATGTAAGGGGATGCGGGACCAAACAAATACCGACTTTAATAGTCAACAACCAGGGCTTTGGAGGCTCGTATCAAAAGTTAGGCTGGTAAGACAGTAACTATTGCTGTCTTACCAGAGATAATCTCACCGTTCTCTAGGGTTTCTTCTTGTCTTGATACATCTTTGCATCGGCTTGCTTAAGGGCTTCTTTCAGCGAACCGCCCATTTCCACCGTGTTAGCTCCCAAAGAAAGGCCGATCTGCGGTCCACTGCAATCGAGGTTTTGCAGCCGGATATTTTCGTTGATGCGTTGGATTGCTTTCTCTGCCTCCGTGGCATTTGTATCGGGAAGCAGTACACCGAACTCATCCCCGCCAATACGGGCGACCACATCTTCGGAGCGGAAGGAAGCTACCAAAGCCTTCGCACACCGCTTTAGCATTTCATCTCCACAATCGTGACCATGGCAGTCATTAATTGTTTTCAAATCATCCAAATCAGCCATGATGACACTGATGGGGAACTGGCGCCCGCGTTCGAGCCGAGCCAACTCCTCATCGAAAAAAGCTCGATTATAGATGCCGGTCAATGCATCATGAATACTCATGTGGATAAGTTTCTTTTCTGCTTTCTTTTGATCGGTAATATCAGTAAGAGATATGATAACTTTGGATAAATTGTGTTCGTAGCCGGGAACTACAGACCATTTTATACTCACGTCAAGGCGTTTGCCATCAAGAGTATAGTTAACACCAACCCAACTGAATTCAGTTAGCCCTTCTGCGATATTCACAAGCTCATCCTGAAAATCCGGATAGCTTTCTTGGGTGAAAACGATCCCCAGATTATCGAGCATGTCTTTCTTGGATTCTGCGCCGAAAAGCAGCAAGGTGGCTTTGTTGACATCTAAAACCTTAACTTGTTCAGCACATTTTATGACGACTTCAGGATGGGATGCCAGGTATGATCGAAAATCTGTTACCCCTTCTTGTCGCAAAGAATCCAGGATACGCTTAGCCCCCGAAAAATCTTCTTCCCATAGTGAGATAGGGGAATCTTCGAACATAGATCGATAGCGGTCATTGCTCAATTGCAGCGCGACTTCCGCTCGCTTGTACTCGATTGCCAGCGCCACCTGGGTAGAGACAAACTCGAAAAATTCGTAGTTCTCCTGATTGAAACGAATTTCGTCCGAGTAGCTTTGTGTAGCCATAACTCCAATGATGCGATCTTCCACTTTAAGGGGAGCTCCCAGCCAATCAACTGGCTTTGTGCCGATCACTTCGACTTCACCTCGCTGGACGAGATCGGCGAAAACCTGTGACGAAGCCAACAGTGGTTTTCCCGTTCGTATGACATATCCACTCAGGCTGCGGCCGGGTTTTATTGGAAGGGGCACATCATCATATTGATCCTCATAATATGGGAAATGGATCAAGTCACTGACCGGATCATATAATGCGATATAAAAGTTTTCTGCCAAGATTAAATCCCCAAGAATGGTATGGATTGCAGGATAGAGTTCGTCGATGTTATTTGTAGAGATCACGGCTTGAGAAATCTTGTAAATTGCATCTCGTAACCGATCTGCCCGTTTGTGCTCAGCGATTTCTTTCTCTAGCCCCATATGGGTCTGTTGTAGCTGCCCCGCCATATCGTTGAACGCCTTCGCAAGGATACCCAACTCATCCTGGCTGCGTACGGGAAGGGCAATATCCAACTGGCCCTCAGAAATCTGCGCTGCTCCATACATAAGATCATTCACGGGTGAAGTCAAGTAGCGAGCCAGCCACCAACCCAGTAAAAATGTTAAAGGTATCGTAACCAGGAATGCGATCAGCGAAAGCTGACGAACTTGCATCTCTTTAGCTATGATGTCGCTAGCATCAATGTCAATTCCTAGGACGCCATCCAAATCCTGAAACTGGTCGAAAATGGGGGCGTAACCACTTAGAAATGTCCCAATTGAATCTGTGTAAAGGCTTTCTTCGATCACAGGATCCGAAATATTTAACAAGCCCCTAGCAAGCAAGGAACTTGTGCGCGGATATTCTTGACCCACAGAAGTTTCTGCGTTCGGATCGATATTGACAACATAATTTATTTTTCCATCATCCCCTTGGCGCAAGGTATATATTCTTTCGATGCTATCGCTGGTTTCCTGGATAGATACTAGACGTAAAGAAACAACACGGTAAAATGACCCCGCTTCATCTTCCGGAAAACGGATTAGGGCATGGAAATCTCCGTCAACCAGAGGACCGGCGAAGTTCAATATATCGTGCAAGCGCTCCTGCAAAGCTTGGTGTTGCGCGTTGCGTAAATACCAAGAGAAACCAAGATTCATCATCCCGGTCACAAGCAAGATCATGATCGAATATGCCAGGATCCACTTGGTAGCCAGACTCCCTAACTTTCTTTTGCTGCCAATTTTCATGTTATCAAATCTAATCAGAGTTATTTAGTTGAAGTAAATCTACTCCTCTACTCGATATTATTGTTTTATCGGTTCGACACAGGCATTAACCAGGTTTCCTTCAACCGATCGAAGGTGTCACTCTTTTCCATTTCCTGCAATGCAGTGTTGATGAGTTCCAGTAATTCATGATCACCTTGGTGAACGGCAATTCCCAGACCTACTTGCGAAAGAAAGTTGACTTCACCGGAGGTATTGGTGACAATCACCAAATCGGCCTGCGTGTCTTTGATATAGGCCAGCGAGTTGAGGTAATCGTTAAGCACCACATCCACGCGCCCGACTTCTAATTCCAGAAATGATGCAAAAGTGTCTTTGAACTCCTTGCTTTCCAGGGTAATTCCTTGCGCTATCAAATCCTGTGCTAAGGCAGCACCCGTGGCCCCAATTTTAACCCCAACTTTTAAACCTGCTAAGTCATCAACCGTCTGGATCTGGTCTTGCAGGTTAGGTCGAACTACCATCACCAGGCCTGTGTCGATATAAGGGTTGGAAAAATCGACCAGTTCTTCCCGTTCCGGCTTGATGTACATAGCGGCAATCGTCATATCTACCTTACGGTCTTGTAGTGCCGGGATCAGGTTAGCAAAGGGCATCTCGATCCATTCCAGCTTGACGCCCAATTTGTCGGCGATATATTGGGCGGTATCGACATCGAATCCGATCAGATCATCGCTATCGGGATCGTAAAATTCAAACGGTTTGGTAATGGCTGTGCCCACGCGCAGCGAACCGCGAGTCTGGATTTGAGCTACCCTCGACAGTGCACTCTCCGCTGTAGGGTCTGCCATAGGCGGTGCACTAGTGCTTATTTGACCTTTGCAACCGAGCAGCAGCAAAGTCATGATGCAAACCGACACAATACCCGTGAGAGTGCCTTTGCTAGGTCGTTGTATCGCTGAGATTGATATTTCAAGTGATCTTAGATTCATAGCATTTCTTCTCCATCATGGTGCTCCTTATTATCATACACTATTTTTGGATGATGACGTCCGATTTTCCGTTCTTTCACCACCCACAGCTCACTTGCGAACCGCTCGATGAAGTAGCGATCATGAACCACAGCTAACACTGCACCCTCGAATTGAGATAGCGCACCCTCGAAGAGCTCCCGCGATGGGATATCGAGATGGTTGATGGGCTCGTCGAGCAGCAAAAAATTGCAGCCCTGAGCCACAAGCTGCGCTAGCATCAGACGGGCGCGTTCCCCGTAGCTTAGATCCGCGATCGGGCGCAGGGGGTCATCGCCGCTGAACAGGAAATAGTGTAGGAAGGAGCGAGTCTCGGTCATGTTGAAGGGAGAAACCGCCTGAATAGTTTCGACAGCGTTCTTCTCGGGGTCCAAAGTTTCTTGCTCCTGACTCATATAGCCTAATTTGACGCTGCCACCCAGACGCACTTTTCCACCCTGGGGTTCGAGTCGTTCAGCAATGGTGCGCAACAGCGATGTTTTACCGGAACCATTGGCACCGGTGAAAGCAATACGTTCCCCAGCTTGAATGTGCAGGTTTAGGTTTTCCAGCAGCGGCTGATGCCCTGGATATCCCACGCATAGATCATTCAACTCTAGCACATTCTTCCCCAGGTGTTCGACCTGGTTGAATTCCAGCTTGATCTGCCAGCCGGCTTTGGGCTTTTCGATGCGCTCATCGGAGTCGAGATAGCGCTGCAGTTTCTTCTCCCGCGAACTAGCCTTTTTGGCAACCTTCTTGGCATAGCGGCGCACTCCCGGTTGGCGAGACGTGGTAGTGATCTCTACGTTGCGAGCCTGTTCTTTCGTGCGGGCGATATCCTGCCTCATGCGGCGAATCTCAGCGACCTGGTCACGATAAGACGTCATCAAATTATTGTGCTCCCGCAGCACCTGTTCCAAATAGTCTGTGTACGCGCCACTGTACTCGCGCATGGCCTGGGTTTCGGGGTTCAGGTCAAGGATGCGCGTTACCGTACGCTCCAAAAAAGTACGGTCGTGGGTGACGATCAAAGCCGCGCCGGAGAAATCCCCCAACCAGTCTTCCAGCCATTCTAGCATGGCGATATCGAGATGGTTGGTAGGCTCATCGAGCAGAAGAAGTTGGGGGTCGGAGAGCAGCACTAAGGCCAATGAAAGACGCGTTTTCTGACCGCCGCTGAGTACGGCAGCGGGGAAGTCATCAGGCAATCCCGAAAGATCAAGAGAATCTAAGATGACCGGCGCAATGCCCGGATCAACCTGGCTACGATGTTCGATCTTCGAGAGGATCTGGTCGTACTTGGTCTGGAGTTCGGGTTGGTCCGGTTCTTTGGCCAGGGATTCTGCGAGGCGCGCTAACTCGCTTTCGAGCAGATTGATGTCTCCTGTAGCTTCCTTTATCAGTTGACTCACAGTCACGTTTGGGGCGGGATCAAACCCCTGGGGCAGATATCCCAACCTCAAATTGTTGGGTGTTAGAGTCACCAGCCCGGAATCAGGATCCTCCTCCCCGGTCAGAATTCGCAAAAGTGTAGTTTTCCCACAACCATTAGGACCAATCAGTCCAACCCTCTCACCGGGATTGACGCTGAAGGAAATATCGTGCAGGATTTGGTGAATGCCGTAGGATTTGTTGATGTGGTGGGCGGTAAGCATAGATGCTCCTGTAGAAGTTTCTTACTCCCCAAGTGCTCTTGCACTTGGGTGGCCAAAGGGCGAGCGGTTTCCGCCATTTGGCACAAAAATACCGAGGGCGAAACCCTCGGTCTGAATACAAAGCTTGCACGCAGTGCGTGCCGGTAAGGTTTACCCGAAATACTTTGTGATTCTACAGGTTGTCTGTCATTCCATGCTCTCCGTGGTGAATTGCGTTGGGATTATATCACGAATGGGACACGGATTTACAGGATGAACACAGATTTTATAGTTAAAAATAATCCAATCCGTGTTCATCCGCGTAATCCGCATCCCATGTTTTTAATCTACAATCACCCAATCGCTAGCGCTGCGCCCAAAGACCTCGGGTGAGTACATCTCCTCAGCCTTGGCGGGCGGGACTACGAAGGTGCCGGGTGTGGTAGCGCGGGCGATGTAGGTGTACTCGTAGACGCCGTCCCAGAGCAGCGTGGCGAAGGCTTCGGCGCGCTCGTCACGCATATTCTGATGTTCGTACCAGGTGCCCCACCACCACCAACCTCTTTGATAATCGGAGCTTTCTGTATCCTGGGGGATGCTGCCAGAAACAGCCAGCGCGGGATTGACGATCTCCAGCCCTGCGGGCAGCGGATCGACTAAGGCAACGTGGTAGCGGCGGTTGTCGGCGACCATAGTGATGCGTACCCGCACCCGTGCGCCAGCCTTGATATGCCAGATGCCATCATCATCGCGCCAGACATCCTCAGGGTCATCGACAGCTTCATACTCGCGTTGGACGACGAAGCCCATATCCAACGGATCTAGCCATAGGTCTGTGGGCGCATATTTCAAACCAAGGCGGTAGTACAGTCGCCCCACCCCATCTTTGCTCAGAATCAAGTCTTGTGTTTCTTCAGATGCCACCAGGTAGCTCATAGGGATCTGAGTCTCGTGGCGTTCGGTGGTGTAGCCTTCGTAGCTGTGCGAACCAGCATAGGTCTCACCCAGCCAGATGCGGGCCACAAAGTCAGGCGTCTGAGCTTCATAGGTATTGAAATAGCGGTCCAGTGCCAGCAAGACGAAGACATTCTCCTGGGTATTCTTCCAATGCCCGCGCTTACGGTGCGCCAGCAAACCGTTGACCAGCTTGGGGATCAGGTCCTGGGCTTGCGCTGAGCCTGTCGAAGCGTCATCGGCGATCATGGCGTCCAGCAGAACAGCATCGGTGCGCCTGTTGGAACTGAGCAGCAGATATGATTGGTCATCATAGTAGGTGGTGAAGTTTGCCGCGCCTGCTGTCTCAACGACGCGGTTGCTGATGTATAGGCGGATTTCGTCCAATTCGGTAGCGTTATCAGGATCATTGAGCAGCACCTGCCAAAGCCAACCGATGGCTTCCAGGGAAAGACCTTCCAGGCCGGCTTCATGGTATAGGCTATTGGCTTTGATGGGGTCGGGATCATCCAGTAGGTCGCGCACGTAGAGGGTGTAGGAGCTCAGGATCCAGCGCGTGCGCTGGCTGTACCACCAGGGATAATGACTCTCAATATCCTGTAGATAGTAGAGCACGTTTAGGATCATCTGATCAGGCACATCGAAGCCTTTGGCGATTGCCCTTGCCAGGGCATGCGCGACATGGATGGTATTGAAGGGGATCGAATCCTGACCGCGGCGCCAGTACGGGA
>CAZLNX010000099.1:0-17604 GCA_964560795.1 uncultured Anaerolineales bacterium
AAAATCATTGCGCCTATTATAGCTGCCTTTCGGATTTATGCACCAAAGCCATTTGAAACCAACATCGCAGATTTGCGCATTTTTAAAATGGCATTCTTCATGCTAACCGCACTCTCACCAAATACAGATTCCGGAGCGATCGTGATGGAATTTCGCAATGTGGCTTTCACCCCACTATGGTGTGCGAACCCATTCAATATTGCTCAGATACCAATCTATGGTCATACTCAAGCCCTGGGTCAATTCATATTCTGGCTCCCACCCAAGCTCGTCTAGAATTTTTGAGTTATCCATCGCATAGCGACGATCGTGACCAGGGCGATCAGCTACATGACAAATAAGAGATTCATGAGGGGCGTGCGGGGAGTCTGTCACCAGCTCATCTAAAATCGAACAGATCAACTCTACGATTTCGATATTCGTTGGCTGATTGTCCCCACCAACATTGTATGTTTGGCCTTGGTGTCCATCCGTAATGACGCGTAAAATTGCTTCACAATGATCTTCGACGAACAGCCAATCACGGATTTGTTTGCCATCACCATAAATCGGCAAATCCTTTCCTGATAAGGCGTTCAAAATTACCAAGGGAATAAGCTTTTCGGGATATTGCAAAGGTCCATAGTTATTTGAGCAATTGGTTATCGAAATGGGCAATCCGTACGTATGCCCATATGCACGAACGAGATGGTCGCTGGATGCTTTTGATGCAGCATAAGGCGAGTTTGGTGCATATGGAGTCGTTTCAGAGAAGGGAGGGTCATCGGGGGCCAAAGAGCCATAAACCTCATCGGTGGATATATGATGGAAACGAACGTCTGTTAACGAGAATGCTTCATCATCTACCCATAACTGTTTCGCTTCTTCGAGTAAAGTATATGTCCCCACAATGTTGGTTTTAATGAATTGTGATGGTCCCAGTATTGATCGATCTACGTGCGTTTCAGCAGCAAAATGAACGATGGTGTCAATCTTATGATCTCGGAGCAAACGATGGACTAAAGGTCCATCACAAATATTTCCCTTAATAAAATCATATCTTTCAGGAGTGGGTAAATCCTTCAAATTCTCCAAATTGCCCGCATACGTCAAGGCATCTAGATTGACAACATGAACATTGGATTCCTTTTTGAGCAGGTATTTTATAAAGTTCGAACCAATGAAACCAGCACCACCTGTAACTAACACATTCTGCATAAAAGTCACTTTGTTGCATATCCTCAAACATTTTACGGAGCTTCAACAAACGCCAAATAATTCGACACAGCCCACCCATTAATATTCTCATCGTAAGGTGCAGCAAGGTGCCACCATACATAACCATCCGCTTCGTGGGGGCCATCGATGACATGGAATACTTCCGACTCCAGGCCAACAAAGAGGGGATCGTGATCGAGACCAGGACCACCCCTGATACGCAATCCATCTCCTCCTGTACCACTGATTTGCACATAGCCGCTAACGGCAATACCGTTTGCTGGGGGAGGAATATCTAGGACTACTGTAGGGGTTACGGGCATGGGTGTTGGATGTACAGGAGTCTCCGTGGGGGCATAGATCACATCGAACATAACGGTAACCACCCCAACCGGAGTTTTGGAAGGCCTGATTATATTCATCAAGAAAAACACGAAGAATAAAAGACCCAAACCCACCAGAAACGATCCAATAATTTCAATATAAGGTGCTCTCTGACCAAATAATCTTCTCATAATCGGTTATGGCGTATCCGCAAAGAGGGCACGCGGCGCATCTTGGGGTGCTAGTATCCGAAGGGCTTTAGAGCGAACCTCAATGACAACTTCGTTACTCTCATCCAAGGGCTCACCATCTACCTGGCTAAAGAGCGTTGATTCCGAAGTGAGCGTTATTTTCTGGAACTGGATACAGCGCGTCTGTTCTGACTCGACATGCCGGCCCGACATTAAATCCATTGCATGCGTGATCGCTTCCATCCAGGTATCGCCGGAGAACAACCACAAATCCATCTGACCATCATCCAATCGGGCATGAGGAGAAATCTCAGCAACACCACCTGCATAAAGGTGAATATTGCTCGCTACAGCCAAAAGGTAATGCCCGCTGATCTCTTCACCATCAACGGAATGAACATCCATATCGATGCCACCCATCAATGATGCTTGACGGATAGCATTGGTGGCATATTGGGCAACGGCAAAGCTCTTTTCCCAGCGGCCGCGCGGCTCAATACGATGTATTACAAACGCATCCAGCCCTATCCCTCCCCAAAGCAGGAAAGGGTGTCCGTTGCAAAATCCGATATCAACCTTCCTCACATCCGCAGAAGCTAATCGCTTCGCACTTTCTTCTAGCGCCATCCAACGAGTCCAAGTTAGGTCAGGTAGGCCCAACTCTTTTGCCCAAACATTGGCCGTCCCAGCGGGAAGAACCCCTAAAGCTGTCTCCCCACCAACAAGCCCATTGACCGCATAATTCAATGAGCCATCACCACCTGCGGAGAAAAAAGCATCTAAATTGGCTTCAACTGCCTGACGGGCTAATTTAGTAATATGCGGACCTCCCTGGGTTTCCTCGACATGAATCTCCCATCCATGAGCGCGCAACACATCCGCGGCTCTCTCTGTCAAGATTCTTGACGGGAACCGGCCAGCAGCAGGATTATAGACAATTAGGGCACTAGACACTTTATCCACTAGATGATCTCCACCAAGTGCAACAGCGAAGCAGACGGTTCGCCGAAGGGAGTAGAATGGTACAATTCTACCCGAAAGAAATCCAGATGCGAAGCAATCCATAGCCCTAATGACAAAAACGCTTCTAAACAAACGCTATCAATTAGAGGAACGCCTTGGCAGCGGCGGAATGGCCGTTGTATATAAAGCGCGCGATCTGATGTTAGAACGCACAGTGTCGATCAAAGTACTGCGCAAAGATTATTCCCACGATCCAGCCTTCAGGGAGCGCTTCAGGCAAGAAGCCAAAGCAGCTGCGAACCTTTCACATCCCAATATTGTCACAGTGCATGACTTTGGTATCGATCAAGGTCGCATTTTCATTGTCATGGAATATGTACCGGGCGCCACTCTAAAAGAGCTAATCGAGAAGCGTGGTCGATATTCGCTCAAATCTGGTATATCGTTATTGGTTCAGGCCTGCGCCGGGGTTGGCTATGCGCACCGCGCAGGACTAGTGCACTGCGACGTTAAACCCCAGAATATGTTGGTCACCCCGGATCGGCGTCTCAAAGTCACCGATTTTGGCATCGCTCGCGCTCTGGCATCGATCCGCCCTGAAGAGCGCACACAGATCGTTTGGGGTTCACCGCAGTATTTCTCCCCCGAACAAGCCAGTGGAAAATCCCCTTCCCCCGCCTCGGACGTCTACAGCCTGGGCGTAGTACTCTACGAGGTTTTACTGGGGCAACTTCCCTTCATGGCCGAATCGGGTAATGAGTTGGCGCGACTTCATCGTGAAGAGAATCCTCGCCCACCAAAGGAAATTCGTCCAACAATCAGCGACAACCTGAACCGCATCATCCTAAAAGTGCTTTCCAAAGAACCCTCCGCCCGGTATCGTACAGCAGATCAATTGGGCCGTGTGCTGATCACATTTTCAAAGGAAGACAAACCCGCCGCAACAACAATAGCAACTCCCAGAGCAGTTCCGCAACAACGCCAACCAGCACGCCCCGAACCTGTAGTACAACAGCCAAAAGCCGTCCAAACTCCCACGCTGCCTCCATCTATGAGAGCAACGCCTAAGAGAAGAGATATACTGGATATCGACTGGACAACTGCGATTCTTGGCTTGATCGCCCTACTTTCTGTGGGAGGATTGGTACCATTCTGGTTGTGGATCTATTTTTCCGTATTTCAATAAAACCTTACAATCCCCTTATTCCAACCAATTTCTTCATCAAAAAAGAAACCCTGACTAGCTTTCTGTGTTAAAAAGTCTGGGCTTTGGCAAGCGAATAAATTTACCAAAGCCCAGATATGTACCTGAATTTTAAAAACTTATGCAGTCTTCACTAAGGTACGAAGACAACGGGTGCACAAGGTCTTACGAATTTTCCGGCCATCTTTATAAACTGAAACCTTTTGAAGGTTTGGTTTGAACTGACGCCGAGTTGATTTCTTAGACCAAGGAACACTGCGACCAAAAGTGGTCTTTTTTCCGCAACTTTCGCAAACAGCCATCTTACTTTTCCTTTCAAGCTTTTTTAATGACAAAGTATTATAATATCTGACTAAGCCGGAAGATATTACCACATAAACTATACTCTTTCAAGCGAGCAAACAGACATGACAAACGAAACAACTCAAACCGGAAGCATCCATGTATCCCCCAAAGCCATCGCAACGATTGCCTACCAATCTGCTCTAGAATCGTATGGCGTTGTTGGTATGGCATCTAAAAACGTCGTCGATGGGATTTCATCAATACTCATTAAAGACCCTACCCACGGCGTTGAAGTTCACTTTACCGGAGAACATATCAACATCGATATGTATATCATCATTCAATATGGAACGCGCATCAAATCGGTTGCAACCAGCGTTGCTAATACCGTACGATTCCATGTCGAGAAAGCGTTGGGGGTACCACTAAACGAAATTAACGTGCACGTACAAGGATTACGAATTAGCGATTTTGTGGATTAAATTTCACCAGGTTTGAATCACTTATTATTTGTATTCGAGATTCAAGCCTGAGGTGAGAATTTTATTAGGAGCAATTATTAATGACTACATCCCCCTCGCCTGAAGCATCTACCAAATTTTTAGATAAAATACGAAAACAACCCATTAATGGACTCGCGTTAAAAAATTTGGCTTTTGCAGGTCTGACCTGGCTGCGTACGAACCAGGAGCTGGTCAATGCCCTCAATGTTTTCCCTGTTCCCGACGGTGACACAGGCACCAATATGGTGCTGACTATGCAATCCGCCTATGATGAGATAAAAGATTCCCCCGAGGACCATGTCGGCAAAGCTGCCAACGACCTCGCTCAAGGTGCGCTTATGGGCGCACGCGGCAACTCAGGGGTAATCCTTTCACAAATTTGGCGTGGCTTTGCCCGCGCGGTAGATGGGCACGATGTTATCGATGCCCAAACGCTTGCCACTGCATTTGCCATGGCGCGCGATACGGCCTACAAAGGGGTTGTGCGACCGGTAGAGGGAACCATCCTCACCGTTGCCAAAGATATGGCCACCGCCGCCGAAGCTGCCTTAGAGAACACCCAAGATCCCTTCGAAATGTTAGAAATCGTTGTCGAAGAAGCAGATGCTTCGGTTGAGCGCACCCCAGATCTCTTAGATGTGCTCAAAGACGCTGGCGTAGTTGATTCGGGGGGTAAAGGGCTCTTCTTTATTGTCGAAGGCATGCTGCGCTTCTCTAAAGGCATGTCCTTGGATACGGCTGTTGCCACTGTAAAGCCCTTATCCGCACTCAATTTCGACGATGCCATGCAAACTGTCGAACCAGGTCAAGATTATGAAGTCGTGATCGATTTCCGACCTAATGAATCGTTGAATTTGGAAAAATATTTCGATGCCCTGGATGATATGGGGACTTCCATCCAGATCGGTGAGGGAGATGGCATGTACCGCATGCATATCCATGTACCGACTGAAAAACGCTACGAACCCATTGACTACACTATGGGCATTGGTACCATCACCAAAGTGCACATTGAAAACTTACTGGCTCAAATGGATGAACTCGAAAAAGAGCGCAAAGAGCAGCCTTTGAAATTAGCTCCAGTCGAACCTGGCCAAATCGCTGTGATTACTGTGGCTCCAGGACCAGGGTTTGCCAACGTCTTTGCCAGCTTGGGTGCAGCTGCCATTGTTGAGGGCGGGCAAACTATGAACCCCAGCACACAAGATATTTTAGCTTCCTTCGAAAACCTACCCACAGATAAAGTCATCATCTTACCCAACAACAAAAACATCATCATGGCTGCAAAAGCCGCCACTGAAGTGACCGTCAAGCAGACTGCCGTGATCCCCAGCCGCACTGTACCCCAAGGACTCAGTGCTTTACTGCGTCTGATCCCTGATGGAGATTTTGATGCAGTGGTCGACGATATGACCTCCGCACTCGAAGATATCGAAACCGGTGAAATTACCACAGCCACACGATCAGTTGAAATTGACGGCGTTGATGTGGAAGAAGGCGAGATCATCGTCCTGCACAATGGCAAACTGATCCTCTCATCTGACAATTTACAGGATGCCTGTTTCCAATTCCTCGAGAAAGCCGATGCAGATGAGTATGAACTGATCACCATGTTCTATGGTGCAGACATTCCAAAACCAGAGGCTTTCCGTATCGCCGATTTGATCCGCGAGGCTTACCCCGACCACGAGATCGAAGTGCAGGACGGCGGGCAGCCTCACTACCAATTCATTATTTCTATTGAGTAATCAAGAAAAAAGGAAGAAAAGCAGAGATCCCGCAGGTCTCAAATGCATAGCCTGCGGGGTTTTTCTATCACTCGAGTGATATTATGAAGATCGCGATCGTAACGGACAGTACTGCTGACATTCCCCAGGACATTGCTTCGCAGCACAATGTAGAAGTGGTTCCAGCAATCATTGTAATGGAAGGGGCAAGCTTCGAGGACGGCAAAGGATTATCCAGACAAGAATTCTACGAAAAAATGCCTGCGCTGGAAAAACTCCCTACGACTGCCACGCCATCGTCGGGAACATTCCACAAGGTTTATGAAAAATTGTTCCTAAACGGTGCGCAGGCAATTCTTTCGCTGCATGTTGCCAGCAAATTAAGTGGGATCTACAGCACGGCAAAAATGGCCGCGCAGACCTTTGGCCAGAGCGTGCATGTCATCGACAGCAAATCGATCTCTATGGGATTAGGCTTTCAGGTGATCGCAGCAGCAGAAGCCGCTGCTGAAAACTTATCTGTAGAAAATATCATCCAAAGGGTGAAAGAAATTCAGAAAAAGCTCCGCGTGATTGCCATGCTAGATACCCTGGAGAATATCTGTCGCAGCGGTCGAGTTTCTTGGGCAACCGCCCGCATAGGGTCACTTCTGCGCATAAAACTCTTCGTCGAAGTAAAGGATGGCTCGGTGCTCAACCTGGGCCAATCCCGCACCCGTCGGAAGGGCATCGAACATCTCAAGCAGATCATTCATGATCTTGGCGCGATTGAGCGATTGGCCATCCTGCACAGCAACGCCGAAGCGGATGCTCGTCAGATGCTCGCCGAACTTGCTGTTGATACTCCATCAGAGCCATATGTCGTCAACATTACACCAGTTATCGGAACGCATGTCGGGGCTAATGGCCTGGGGTTTGCCGCGGTGCTGAAATAACCGGGTACTGGTAAAATACTGCCAATGAAGCCATCACTAACGAAACTCCGCAATTATTTCAAACTCGAGGCCAAAAACGGCTATCCGAACAACGCCGTCATCGGGGGATTAGAGCGCATGCTCGAACCTTGGGCTGCAGAAGCCCGCGCCGACAACTTACCAGAAAATATCATCCAGGCAGTCACGATTCGCTTGCGGGATTATCACCGGTTGAGCGTTGATTCGCGCAAAGAAACACTGCACGGTTTGTGGAATCGCATTCAACGAGAGCTGGGAGAAGGGGAAATACCAAAAGAGCAAACGAAACCCCCAGTGAAACCTGCTCCCAAAGAACCAAGCAAACCCCAAGAGACGGTTGAACAGACTCCCCCTGTGGTGGCAGACGAACCCCCAAAACCGGCAGCCACCCCCCGGCCGCGTCCGCAACTCGCTCCTGGGGAAGCCGCAGAACTCAACGTCAGCGTGACAACGTTAAACAAAGTCGGTCCCAAATATGCCGAAACACTTGAGCGCCTGAACATCCGCACGCTGGGCGATATGCTCTATCATTTCCCACATCGATATGATGATTATTCCAAAATGAAGCCCATCAATCGATTGGGGTACGGGGAAAAAGTTAGCATAATTGGTACAGTCAAATCAGTGAGCGCGCGTGCGACCAGCGGTGGGCGCACGAAGCTTACCGAAGCAGTAATCCACGACGGCAGCGCGGCCATGCGGGTGACTTGGTTCAATCAGCCATGGGTCAAAAAGCAATTACGCCAAGGCATGCAAATCGTCATCTCGGGGCAGACGGATCAATACCTGGGTCGTTTGACAATGAACAACCCCCAATGGACACCGGTCGAAGAGAAAAATCTTATGGCCGAAGGAATTGTGCCAGTCTACCCATTGACGGAGAAACTCACCCAAAAATGGCTGCGCGATAAGCTGCACAATGTTGTCACTGATTGGGCTCCTAGGGTCCATGATCCCTTGCCATCATCCATGCTCGATGAGGCTGATCTGATGGATCTGGCGACAGCGCTGCAGCAAATTCATTACCCGGCATCTTGGGAGCAGCTCAAAGAGGCGCGCCATCGCCTCGCTTTCGATGAAATATTTCTGCTCCAATTAGGTGTTCTACAGCAAAAACAAAATTGGACGAAACACACCGCAAAATCCTATCAGGCTGAAGATGGCTGGTTAGGGGTTGAACTTGGGAAACTTCCTTTCACGCTGACAGCGGCTCAAAAGCGCACGCTGGATGAAGTGATGCGCGACCTGTCTTCAGGGCATCCTATGAATCGCCTGGTCCAGGGAGATGTCGGCTCTGGCAAAACGGTGATTGCTGCCTTAGCCATCGCTTTGGTCTGCGACCAAGGCTCTCAAGCCGCTTTGATGGCTCCTACCAGCATCCTGGCAGAGCAGCATTATAAGAACCTTTTACAAATGCTTACCCAAAATGGTGGACCGCTAACTCCAGAACAAATCCACTTGATGGTCGGCGCTACATCAGAAAGTGAGAAGATCGAAATTCGGGCTGGGCTGGCCAACGGAGAAATCAGTATTGTCATCGGCACACACGCCCTGATTGAAGATCCAGTCGAGTTCCACGATCTCCAAATGGCGATCATTGACGAGCAGCACAGATTTGGCGTTTCACAGCGCGCCGCCCTACGAACAAAAGGCAGCAACCCCCATCTGATGGTGATGACGGCCACACCAATTCCCCGCTCACTGGCACTGACTGTCTACGGAGACCTGGACGTTTCCGTTATCGATGAGAGGCCTCCTGGACGGCAGGAAATTGAAACGCATGTGCTCTACCCCAAAGAACGCGAGCGAGCCTACAGCCTGGTTCGTCGCCAGGTTGAAGCTGGGCATCAAGCCTTCATCATTTATCCCTTGGTCGAAGAAAGCGACAAGAGTGAAGAAAAAGCTGCGGTTGTAGAACATAGTCGCTTGCAGAAAGAGATTTTCCCAGATTTAAAATTGGGACTTCTGCATGGTCGCCTGTCACCCTCCGAAAAAGATTCTGTAATGACCAAGTTTCGTGAAAATACATTCGACATCTTAGTATCGACTTCCGTTGTCGAGGTTGGCGTGGATGTACCCAACGCAACGGCGATGCTCATCGAAGGCGCCCATCGTTTCGGTCTAGCGCAACTGCATCAATTCCGAGGGCGGGTTGGCCGCGGAAAGGCAAAATCCTACTGCCTGCTCATTCCAAGCAAGGCTGATGCCGTAGAGAACGAACGCTTACAGGCGATGGCAGAAACCAACGATGGTTTCGTTCTTGCCGAGAGAGATTTAGAACAGCGCGGCCCGGGTGAATTCTTGGGTACGCGGCAATCCGGTTATTCAGAATTACGTCTGGCGAGCCTGACAGATGTGAAACTCATCCATAAAGCGCGCCAGCATGCTGAAACATTATTCCAACGTGATCCAGATTTGACGCAAGCCGAACACCAACAATTGGCAGAGGCATTAAAGCGTTTCTGGCTACACGGCAGCGGAGATATTAGCTAAGGCCGCATCCAAGAATAATTTCCCGAAATCAGACATGTTACTCAGAAATACTCGTCTTTGAAAAAGGGAAATGATTTCTGGATGCTTACAAAAGGATACACCCAATATGATTCGAGCAGTATTCCCTGGGACTTTTGATCCCATCCATTATGGACATATCGATATCGCCTACCGGGCATCTCGACTCTTCGATGAAATTATTATCGCAGTCTACGATCGACCGTTAAAAACGCTGCTCTTCTCACCCGAAGAACGTATGGCGTTGGCCAATGAAGTTTTCAAGGAAGATGAAAAGATCAAAGTAACTGGATACAGCGGGTTAACTGTTGAGTATTGCAAACAGATTGATGCCCAAGTTATTGTGCGCGGTCTGCGGGTTTTCTCTGATTTCGAGTATGAGTTCCGCATGGCACTGGCTAACCATCGCATAAATCCTGATATCGAAGTAATTGCCCTGATCACACACGAAGAACACACCTTCCTCTCCGGAGCAACCGTACGGGAGATCGCCTCGCTGAGCGGCGATGTCAGCAGTCTGGTGCCGCCGCACGTCAGGGTCGCACTCGAAACACGATTTGCAGATTTAGGCGAAGAGCAAGACATCGTGCCCACTTCATCGCTGCGGGATTAGGGCAACCCAGGTCTCCTTGACTAATCAATCACTTCCGTGTAATCTTGGATCAGAACTTGCAACTTTCTCATAAAATCCGTATCGACGCCTCTAAGGGAGGAGCCGCATGGATATCTTACATCTTGTTGACCGATTAGAAGAACTCTTTAATGAAAGCCGCCCTATCCCCCTCACCCACAACGTGGTTGTGGATGAAGATCGCATGTTGGATTTAATTGACCAGATGCGTGTAACAATCCCTGAGGAGGTCAAAAGGGCGCAGCAAGTACTCACACAACGCGACCGCATTCTGGCGCAAGCAACAGAAGAAGCCAAGCGAACAAAAGATCTTGCCAGAGAGAAGAGTCAACAACTTGTCGAGCGGGATGCGGTTGTGCAAGCTGCTAAAGCGCGAGGAGAAGAGGTAATAAGGCAAGCCGAGATCACCGCTGAACATACCCGCCGCGAAGCTGATACCTATGTTATCCAAACGCTTTCACGAATGGAAGTAGAGTTGGAACGCCTACTCAACCAGGCTCGCAATGGGATCATGGCCTTACAGAATCTCAGCGAACAGAGTATTGCTCCTGAATCCGAACCGGAACCAGAGCCAAGACCCCCCGAACCAGAACTCGAAATTCCAGAAGCCCCATCACAAGAATAAAGCCCCCAATTGGGGGCTTCTTTTTTCTCAACCACGTTCACGTTTTGTGAAACTTTGATGTATCATG
Source organism: uncultured Anaerolineales bacterium (assembly GCA_964560795.1). Taxonomy (GTDB): domain Bacteria; phylum Chloroflexota; class Anaerolineae; order Anaerolineales; family UBA11858; genus NIOZ-UU35. The sequence continues at coordinate 11,182 of CAZLNX010000099.1, forward strand.
TAATCCACAACCCCAGGTAAGAATAAATTCATCCAGTAACTAAAACGCATATACCAGGGCATAATCACCATGCGCCGGGAGCGCTGAACCACACGATAGACTGTCTCAGCCACATTCTGAGGCGTTAAACGCATAAATTGGGGTGTAGTTATGCCTGTCTTGCGGTCTGCGCCCATATGCTGCTGAAATTCTGTACTGACACTTCCGGGGTAAATTCCTGACACGTTGATACCCCAAATTTTCACTTCTCGGCGCAAGGCTTCGGTAAAGCCGCGCACACCGAATTTAGTTGCTGCGTAAATCGTATACGTCGGGGTTCCGGTCAAGCCAGCGACCGAGGCCATATTGATAATATGACCAGATTTGCGTTCGATCATATGAGGCAGTATGGCGCGGGTTGTTTGAATGACACCCGCCAGGTTGACCTGTAATTGGAGATGAATATCTTTGCGGGGGTCAAGTTGCTCCAGCCATTTCAAGCGACCAAATCCGGCATTATTGAGTAAAACATCAATCTGACCATACTCCCCAAGGGCAACATCCACTAAGCTCTCAATTTGTTCCAGTTGGGTAATATCCGTAGCTACAGGAAGTGCATCACCCCCTGAAGATCGAATTTCATCAGCCAGTTCCTGTAACCGCTCCAAGCGTCGAGCAGCTAAAATAACGCGATATCCCTTTTGCATACCAAATAGACGAGCTGTTGCCTCGCCAATTCCGGAAGATGCGCCGGTAATTAATATGACTGGTTTTGAAGTCATTATCTTCTCCTTGGAGTTCTCTCAGTTTACTATAACACGTGCTCAAGTCATTGGTGACACCAATTGACTGAATATCTAATTATTTTAGGACTTACGCAGTTCACGTATTTCGAGGGTAGAAACCCAACCGTGTTGGGTGTTGGCTAGGCATTTCTACGCCCAACTCGGTTGGGCTGGCTACCCCAAATGCGTAAGTCCTGTATTTATTGAGTTTTCTCAATTATAAATTCAATAAACGTGGCATACTGAGCCGAGGCTGCATTGGAATTGAACCTACGTGGGAACAAAAGGTACATATTTTATGGAGCTATGATACCAATATGAAACGACAACTAGGGCTATTCCTTTTCAACACTCTATTTATATTATGTGGTTGTACCAGTGCGACTCAATTACCAGATGCTTCGAAAGAAGTAAATCCTACGCAAGTAGAATCAACTCAAATTTCTAAGGAAGATCAGTCGTCTGCTACCATAAAAATCGAGGCGATTTCCCTAACTGTCACAGCGGCCTCCACACAAATTCCCCCCACTGTTACATCTATCCCACGGACGCCTTACGAATTTATCCCAGCGAAAATCGATGATGGATGGGAAACCAGATCCTTAATTGAAGCGGATATTGATCCCTACAAAATCAACGAAATGGTTGAGCATATTTTTGAGGGTGAGTTCAGCACGGACTCTTACTATCATGATGATGGCACCAAGAAATTCCAGGGTATTGATAGCATCCTGATTGTAAAGGATGACGCACTGGTTTTCGAGGAATACTTCAATTCATTCGACCGCAGTTTTACACATGATACACACTCCGTTACTAAAAGTGTGACATCTTTGTTAGTTGGTTTGGCGATTGAGCATGGCTACCTACGCGATATCGATGTAAAGGCTCTCCCCTTCCTGACAGACTATATGCCCATGGATTATTGGGACGAGAATAAAGCCAACATTACCATTCGAGATTTGCTAACGATGAGCTCAGGCATGGATTGCGATGATTCTGATCCGCGCTCGAAGGGGGAGCAATGGAAGATGTATAAAACAGAAAATTGGCTGGATTATTTTGTCGATCTACCTTCCGTACGTGAGCCAGGCAAAGCCTTTGCATATTGCTCCGGAGGGGTCATAGCGTTAGGAGGCATCTTAGAACGGGCAACGGGAATGAGCATTTCAGATTTTTCTGAACAGTATCTTTTCGCACCGATGGGGATCGATAATTTTGGATGGCTAAAGTTCAAGTGGGGAACCAGCACCAGCGGTGCGCTTGAACTCCGTCCGCGCGATATGGCTAAACTAGGTCAGCTGATGCTGGATAACGGCAAATGGAACGGTCAGCAAATTATTTCAGCAGACTGGGTGAAAGAATCGCGCACCAATCAAATTGACTTGCGCTTCATGTCCCGAGAATGGTTCAACGAATACGGTTACTTATGGTGGCGTGGCACAGTGGATATAAAAGGGGCCAGTTTCCATCCTTATGCAGCCTGGGGCTTGGGCGGGCAATTTATAATGGTCTTCCCTAAAATTGAAACTATCATCATCTTTACAACGGGAAATTCAGAAAAAGACAGTAACCTACCCATACGAATTACAGAAGAATACATCTTACCTGCTATCATTGATGGCGTACAAGAATGACTATGTTTTATCTCTGAACAACGTATGGATTTCTCACTGTAAACCAAAAACACCCCGACGCAAAAGGGATCGGGGCGTTTTTCATTTTGGGTAGAATGTCTATTTAGCAACGATATCGATGAGCACAGCTCTTACAACAACTCTCCAAAGATATTCACCCAATTCTTCATCATACTGATAGCAAGTGATCAAGGTTACCCAATCTTCACTTTCACTTCGCAATGCAGAGAGGTCATCAGGTGCGACGAAAGTGCGCTCACGAACCTGATAGATGTAAACCAGGTCGCCCGAATCTATGATCATCAGATTGCCCCAGCTAAGTTGGTCAAGATCAACGAAAGGACCAGGTTCACCTGATGGTAAGTAAGCATGGGCGCTCAAGGCAGTGTTCCCTACCGTGGTGGGGAAAGCCGTCCCTTCGAGGTACCCGATCTCACTCCATAACCAGGTGGTATCCCAATCCTCATTGATCAACGGGACACCGACGATGACTTCGTTTACTTCCAAACTAGGAATCTCGAGAGTCATAAGCTGATCGTATTCAGTATAACTTCCAAAACCATCGGATGAGGGTTCTAGGATGGTTTCTTTACTTGGTGCAAATCCTGTATTCGGCAAGGCATCCACAAGATCTTCGTCCAAATCATTTCCAGCCAGATTATCAGTCACATTGGTGCCTGAACTGGTGCCAGTATAGATGACTCCAACATCAAGGGTTTGATCGCTATCACCTGCATTCAATGTCACAGTAGAAGTGCGACCTGATGCCTGCAGATTGTTTACCACCTGCATGATGATGCTATTTTGAATAGGCATAGCCATCTTGCCAAACACTAAGGTGGTTTTGTTATCAGACACGTTAGGTTCAGTAGCGATATCTAACATTGCCTTTCTGGCAGTGTCAGCATCGCCTAGAGCTAACCACATCAATCCACCATCGATATGCGTGATACTAGTATTGAAATCAATTCCAATATCAGGTGAGAAGCCGCTGTTGCTTGAACCTTGATTTATACCAAGGAATACGGGATCATAAAAATCACCTACAAACTCAACATCGCCACCAGTGATCGCGTTGTCATCGACAAAGTCGCTATCGACATCATCAGCGCCAGCGTCAGGCTCTGAGAATGCCCAACCGTTGGGAGCGATCGCTTCTATCTTATACAAACCTGGATTGACAACAAACTCATACGCACCACTACTGTCAGTGATTGTAGTTTGAACAGGATTGCCATCATCTGCGTAGGGCTCAACGCTGCCATCGGCATCAAGGTCAGTGAAGAGATTTACGGTCACATTCTGATAGCCGATTTCCGAACCATCCTGGATGCCGTCTTTGTTATCATCCAGCCAAATCTTGTCCCCGATCGAGGCAGGCTGTAGTTGGCTGACATCACTGTCAAGGCCATCATCGCCCGCATTCTGTGTTGTGAAGTTATAACCGTCGGGAAGCATAAATTCGACAAGATAGGTTCCAGGAGCTACTGTGAAGGAATATGAACCGTCCGCACCATTTTCTTGTGAACCAATGGCACCTCCATCAGCACCAAAGGGAGAAACAACGCCATCACCATTCAGATCTCCATAAAGGTGGACAATTACATCTGGGCAAGGATCTTCACCTTCATCTTGCAAACCATTATGTGGGCTATCATCTATCCACACATAATTACCTAGTTCTGCTGTGACAATACTGGCGCGATCTTCATCATCTTCAGATTGGTCACCATCGTCGTTGTCTGGCGAACTGTCCATATCAGGTTGATCCTGAGCAGTCACCTGAGCAATATTCTTAAAATCACCAACACCATCAATCTTAGCCTGGAAGGACAACGTAACTGTTTCACCTGGATCAAGTTGATCCAGGTTCCATTTTAGCTGGGCCTCATTGCTGTCATCAGCGGTGATCGCTGCACCCGTAGCTCCGGCAGAGCTCCCGATGCTGGATGCCACATAGGTGTATCCAGATGGAATGATATCTTCTACTGTGATATTGGTAGCCGAGTCAGTGATCGCGCCGCCATTGGAGTCATTCGTCAATGCAACGGTGAAAGTCACCGTGTCACCCAAGCCAGCATTAGCATTGCTAATCCCAACGTCGACTTCAAGGTCAACCTGCTTATTTGGATTGCGTGCTGCTGTAGGATCAGGGTCAGCATTCGTATCGCGATCATCCGTCAAAACTGGCGTGTTATTGGCAAAGTTGGCATCATCATTATCAATGTCACCATCTCCATCCTGATCCCAATAGGCCATGGCCTGATTCTCAGTCTGGTCCATACTGGCTGGGACGGTTGTACTAAAGGTCAGCACAACTTCATGATTGGCATCGGTTTCCGTTTGAGCACCAAAATCTGCTGCAATCGAACCTTCCCAGACAATCTGGTTATTGGTCGCATCATAGGTACAGGTCGTAGTTGTCGAGGAACCTCGAGCGTCACAGGTCAGGCTAGCGTTGATATAGGTCGTTCCTGCGGGGATCGGATCGACAATCCGAACAGGATTGGCTGTAGTATTGCCATTGTTAATCCAAACCTGTTCCCAAACAGTCGTTGGCCAACCAGAAGCATCAACTTCTTTCCATGCCGAAGGTGGATCGAAGACGTTGGTATAGCCAATCTTTGCGCTGGCTTCATCATCTTCACTTTGATCCCCATCATCGTTATTTACACTTGAGTCGGGGTCATTTTGATTCGAAGCAGTAACCTGGGCCACATTTTTATAATCTCCAGTCGCATTGACCTTGACAGTAATTGTCAAGGATGCACTGGCACCATCACTGATAGAACCAACTGTCCACACGCCAGTAGCATCATCATAACTACCCTGGCTGGGACTTGAAGTTATGTAACTGTACCCACTGGGAAGTTGGTCGCTAACTTTAACGCCACCAGCATCTGAGGGACCAGCATTTTTGACAGTAACAGTGAATTTAACATAATCTCCAACACTGGCGGTCGGATTATCGACCACTTTACTCAATGAAAGGTCAGCGCCACTTGAACTAGATACTGGAACCGTAACTTCAGCCGTATCACAATTATCAGGATCAGACTTTTCACAAATCTTATAGGTAAGTGTGTAAGTCCCTGCAGGAGTGCCCGCAGCTACATCCACAGAACCATCCGATGTGTCCAAGGTCACACCCGTATGTGTACTTGAAACCTCGGTCAGGTTGACATTCGCCAGGGCAACTGCTGCGCCTTGTAGTGTATCGTTCACTAACACGTTGGCCAAACTCTCCCCACCAGTAGCGCTGTTCACAGATGCACCCGTGTCATTAACAGCATCAATGGTAATCACCGGTACGGTTACCGTTGCTGTATCACAATGGGTTGGGCTAGCCTTTTCACAGATCTTGTAGGTCAAGGTGTAGTTCCCCGCAGGTGTACCTGCGGCCACATCAACGGACCCATCGCTGGTATCCAGTGTGACCCCGGCATGCGTGCTCGATTCCTGCGTCAGATTGACATCCGCCAGTGCTACTGCGGCACCATTGAGCGTGTCATTGGTGAGCACATTGGCAAAAGATTCACCGCCCACCACGCCATTGACTGTGGAGCCGCTGTCATCAACCGCATCGATCGCTTTCTTATCTACAAAGTCGTTGCCAGTGCTGGTTGATCCACCGCTGACATCCACCTTGATCGTGTCGTAGTCCGTGCCATTGGCATTGCCATCACTGTCGCTGACATCGTCAGGATAGGCCGTACCATCCGTCTCCACCACAACGTACTTGCCAGCCGTCACGTCTGTGAAGCTGTAGGCGCCGCTGGCATTGCTCGTCGTGCTGGCCGTCGGCGTTCCAGGCGTGTCTGCCACACCATTGCCATCTGCATCCAGATACAGCTTCACCGTGATGTTGTTCAGGTTGGTATCCCCGGTGCCGTCGTTATCTGTGTCCGCTGTCACCGTACCACTGATGGTGATCTGCTTCTCATCCACGAAGTTGTTGCCAGTGCTATCACTGCCACCACTGACATCCACCTTGATTGTGTCGTAGTCCGTGCCATTGGCAT
>CAZLNX010000100.1:0-17550 GCA_964560795.1 uncultured Anaerolineales bacterium
AACTTTTGCTGTTTTGAGGAGGGTCTAGCACCCTTTTTGCAGTAGAGTCTATTTATCTATACTTTAATTCCACATCTTTGCGCGAGGTCATGAATATGGGGGCGAGAAAGACAATTGATTTCATCCATAGGATGGTGTGTTATGGGTTTACAAATCCAGCAGATATTCGCGGCGCTGACAACGTATCCAGGGAACATCGTTTATCACATCATTATCAACTTCTCGATCCTCAACGCGCTCGTGTCAGCTTATTCAAATCCTACCAAGGAAATTCGCCTGCAAGAAAAGCGAACCCAGATTGGATTGTGGATTCTGTTGGGTATACGAGTTTTCGTTTTTGTTTACTCTGCCTTGGTTGATACATCATCCCCGGCATCCGTCCTCCCGATCCTGGATTGGTTTACAACGTGCATAAGTTTGATCGCACTTATTTGGTTGTGGTTTGTTCCAGAGCATTCCCAAGTTCACGATATTTTTGCTTCCCTGGTTGTTTTCATTACGACGATCTTTGCCGTCTTGAGTGTTGGCTGGTGGAGCGGCGAAATGCGCGACCAATATTTCAACATGGGATTCGTGGACAACGTTTGGAACTATTTTTCCATGGCGATACTGGTCGTTGGTATTGTGTTGGTTTATTTGCGCATGCCTCTTAATTTTGGGGTTGGACTGGGAATGTTAGGTACTTTGTTTCTGGGGCATATCCTTCATGCTGCTTTCCCCAATACAGATGCCAATTTTCCAGGGGGTGTACGGCTTTTTCAGATGGCCGCATATCCGTTGCTGTTCTCTGTTTCCCGACGTTGGAAATCTTATCAGGACGAAGCCCCTGCTGCCGTCGAAGAACCTTTTAATTTCGTAGATACCGGACCGTATCGTCTTACTCCTGATGAATTTCGCAATTTCATCACCTTGTTTGCGGATTTGTTCCCCTTGCAGATCGATCAATTGGTTTTACGAATCGTTGGGGAGATCATGAAGGCCGATCTAATGTTTCTGATTGTGCGCACATCTGATGATCACTTTATCCTCAAAGGTGGCTTTGATCGACATCTCCAAAGGGAGATCGATGAAATTTCTTTGCGCGAAAATCAAATCCCACTACTGGCATCTTCATTTCGCAAATCTATCTCGCTTCGGCTGCAAGCCAGTAGTACATCGATAGATCTATATCATCTAGGCGAGGCCTTGGGATTGAAATCTACTGGTCATATGCTGGCCGGATTTTTTTCGACAGTTGAGAATGTTGGTATCCTTTTGTTGACCCCACATTCCCAGAAACGGTGGGATCAGGGAAACCAGCAATACTTTGTTGAGATTACCAACACAATCCATACCTTTTTCAAGAATATGGAAAATCACTACCTTTTGATCGATGAAGACAAGATCGAGATTATCCCTGATCCCCATGCCAGACGCGAAAGTAAAATTGATAAAGATACTTTGCTCAAGCTGATCAGCTTTCTAAAAATGCAGTCCCCCGAGAGTACAAAACAGGTGCGCCAGGATTGAGCGCACCTGTGTAACGATCCAATCTATACGAATTTCATCCAAAGGGGGAAACCGAATTCCCTCGCGATTTCGTCATATCGATGTCGCTTAGCCAATCGGGGATTTCTTCATCATCTGCAGAATTGGCACTTGTTTCAGAGGGTGGTTGTTCGTTTTGTGCAGTAGCTGGCACTGGTTCCATTTCAAAATTTGGGATTTGTTCCTGGTTTGTTGATGATGCAACCGTTGGTGCCTGGCTAGCCATTGTTGAACCCAAGGCCCAGTCGGGGAGCGAAGCTTCGGGTGTTTGTTGCGGGATATTCTGGGCAACACCATCATCCAAATTGCTGTGCTCAATGGCTATGTCGCCGAACAAAGTCTCATCGGCTAAATTCATCAGCCACTCAGGAAGGTCGCTGCTCTCATCTTCTTTTTGCTTTGCCTTTTCAGTCTGTTCAGCATAAGCGGAGTTTACGGCTTTTTGGGCTTGCTCTTTCGTTTCTGGTAGGGTTTCAGATTGGTCAATAGGAATCTCTGCATATTCTTCCTGGTTGAGTTTTTTGGTCCAGGCGATTAATGCTTCTCTGGCGGAGTCGGAGATGATGCCATTATTCTTCTCTTCCGCCTGGTCGTCATCTTGAATGAATTCCGTTGGATGGGTTTTTTCCTCGACATCTATTTGTTCCTGATAATAGCGCTCGATGGCTTGTTGGACGATATCGCTGCGTGTGCCCAAGCCTCGTTCGGCCAGCCACTGAACCAATTCAGCTGTGGGTTCTGATAAATACACTGAGCCGTTTTGGTTGCTCGACCTGGCCATGTCCATCCTACTCCGAGGCAGGGATACTTCTTTTGCAGGCTTGCCTCGAGTTTTTTTCGCTTGTCTTGGTTTTTCTTTTTGAACTGGCGCAGCTTTGCGACCTTTGCTCTTATTGAACTTGGGTTGATACTTGTTGATTAGAGCTTGCGTGAACAGGCGGCGTTGTTTTACGTCTTCCACAGGGTTGATGCCAATTGCATCGAACTGCGGTCCCTTTTTGATATGTCTTGAAACTTGACGACTGATGTCTTTGTTCTCTCCAATGAATACGACATCATCGCCTTGCATCAAAAAGTAAACGCCGGCCAGACCCTGACGAATGAGTTCTTGATTTTGTATAGTGAATTTGACCTTGATTTCTTCCATGACGACTCTTTTCTTGTGATTATTCTTCATTGTAATTGTTGTTTATTTTCTTGAATGTGTCAATAAACCTTTAGTAAGGTTTTGTTAGGAATGGTTTGTTTCAATTGTTGATGATATTCTTGACTTCGGACTCATGGATTTCCTTACGAGGAAAATCTTGCCAATAGAATCTTGATTTGTGTAAAATGTGTCATAATATTGTGGGTTATCAATTTATGAACACGATCAAGCTGACGCGCACATTGAGGATACGATCGAACAGGAGGAATTATGAGCGCAAGTCAAACTGATGCTGCTGTGAATGAACTCGTTCAGCGGTTTTTCGAAGCCTTGAATACCGGAGAGCCAGACCAAATGCTTGAGTTTTATTCTCCGCGCAGCGTGCTGGTTACTTCAACGCATTCCACCTCCGGTGAGGAACAAATCCGTGCCTGGTACCAGTTATTGTTCTCTGAAATGCTTCCCAATGTCGACTTTCTCATGACAGATATCAATGGTTCAGGAAATTTTCGAAGTATTCAATGGAACGCTAAGGCTCATAAAAGTGTCTTGGTGCCAGATAGCGAGAATCAAAATCCCAGTACACCAATCCATTTTTCGAGTGCTAATGAGATCTTCAGGAAAGTGTTTTATAAGAAGCTCGTTCGAACGTCGCCGCGAACACATACCATTCATATTGTTAGCGTGGATTTGGACGATCCTGGGATTGACTTGATGGTAACGCCTCCCGAGGGTTTGGGGAATACAACTTCTCAGTATATGGCTGGTTTTGGACTGCAATTAGCAATCAATGGTGATGAATGGACAAGTTGGACTAACCCCAAAGGACTGGCTGTCTCCGAAGGAAAGCTTTATTCAGGCGCATCGGCTGAACCAACTTCCTATATTTCAGCGAGCAGTGATGTATGGGTCAATGGTCCTGCGCCCAGTGTAATCTGGGATGCTATTTCTGGTTCGCATACTTTGGTCCGTAGTGGCGAGATGAACGAGAAGCTAAGGAAATGCAAGAAACCAGAAATCTATTGCCAGCATCTGGCGCCGCGCACTTCCATGGGGATCACAGCGGACAACCGGTTGATCCTTGCGGTGATAGAAGGGCGGCCGGGAGCTTTGCGGGATGCACTTACCTTGAGAGAATTGGCTAAGCTCAACCTCGAATTTGGCGCCATTAAAGCGATCTGTATGGACGGTGGCGGATCGAGTACTATGGCTATCGATGATTATGGTGTCCCCAAGGTGCTTAATACCCCCACCGATGGAAATGAACGCGCAGTGTCAAATCACTTGGGCATCCGTGCCCGCTATCTTGACCCAATCATTGAGATGAAGGTTGATGATGGCAAAGATACCATCGGCTTGTTGGATGGAAAGATCATTTATCATTTCACCTCATTCACAATAAATAACCACGATTAGATATCAGGGTTAATCGATCAACTACTGAACAACTCTCAGGTATGCAAGCACGGATTGAAATTATGGGAGCAAAATTGGTAATTTCAGTACATCACGATTTGTCATTCTGAGCGAAGTGAAGAATCCCCGCTCGAAGAGCGGGAGACCCTTCGTTCCACTCAGGGTGACACAACTTTCGTGATCTACTGAATTTAGTGTCCCTAGTCTGAAATTATAACCCCCTTATTTTGGGTACCTGTGTGTTAAACAAATACCTGTCGGGAAATGAGGGTGTATCCAAGACGTTCAGGATCAAATTGTAATCACATTATTTGCCCAATTCTGATACCTATCGTCATGCGACAATAGAATAATTTGCCGATCTTCTGCAATTTTAGACAACACATCCATTGCAGTCGTCAAACGTTCATAGTCAAAATTCGCAAATGAATCATCCATGACGATGGGAATGGCTAGATCCGAAGACAACATATCCAAGGTTGCTAAACGTAAAGCGAGAAACAATTGATCCCTCGTGCCAGTGCTGAGATCAGAGATAATTAATTCTTGTTCTTGGTTGTCTCTTACTTTTATTGGATCCGCATCTAAGTCAACGTCAGAATAATGTTCATTGGTAAAAAGGTTTAAATAATGGCTGGCATTTGTTGACAAACCAGATAATTGATAATCTTCATGTTCAGTGATCGATTCGTCTAATTTCTCTAAAGCAATTTCCAATGCATCACTTAGAAGTTCGTATTGCCCCAGTTCTCCCATTTTTTCTGTTAGCAAATCTTCCATATCATCTGGATTTATCGAATTAGAACTTTGGTATTCAGCCAATTCAAGTTCAGCTTGGCGTATTTTATTATTGAGTTCTTTAGTCTGTAGTTCTAATTGTTCTATTGTTCTGCTTTCTTGTTTCAGTTGCTCTCTGCCCAGAGCAGGGTTGTCTCTGTATTCATGAAAATCGGGATAAAGTTCTTCAATTTTCTGCAATTGAAATTGGTTCTGTTTTTGCCTTTTAGAGGTTTCTTCACTAACTGCTTCGTAAGTAGAGGATAACTCTGCGAGAGTTTCTAGCTTCGTCTCAAGTTCAATGCAAAGGTGTTCAATTCTCTCAATGCTCTCTTTTAGACTGGCGACAGGCACATTGTCAAGGATTTGTCTGATATGAGTATTCTCAATTGAGGTAATGATTACATTTTCTTCGATGCTTTCCCTTATCTTATTGATACTGTCTAATTTTCTTTTGAGAGTTGTGAATTCTTCCAGCTTTTCAATAAGCCCTTCGAGGGAATCTACTTCGGGTAGCAGATGTTCTAACTCCGAGATTAGGATGTCTCTTTCCGCTTCCAGCTCTATTAGATCTGTTTTAACGATATATTTATCCATTATAGGATAAGTAGTCTGATCCTTAGAAGCTCGTTCATAAAGCATACTAATAAGAATAATAGGAATACCAATCGATCCAGAGCCAATGACAATACCCAAAATTGGACTTGTAGATGGATCAAAAAATTTCACATACAAACTTCCCAAAATCCCGCCGATAATAAATCCAGCCAACAATATAAAACTGAAGGTAATTATTGGAAAGGATTTGCCTGGTTTTTCTTTGACCCTATTGTCGTGAATGCGGATTTTCTCCCTCTGCTTGGTAATATCGGTATCTAGTTTTCTCAATCGCAGTAGTTTTAGACCAGTAACTTCTGGAATTTCGCGCAAGACGCTGAAGCGATGATTGGAAATATCTTCATGCAGTCTTTGCTGTTCTCTTAATATTCCATCGAGTTTTGTTGTCGTCCCTTCAATATCTGAATCAATATATTGTTTTAACTGGTCAAATTCATGTTTGTCTAAGTTTAAAAGAGGAGCATGGTTATTTGAAATTAATTCTTCTTCGATGTCGATTACCCTCTTTTCTAGCTTGCGAAAAAGCTCTTGTTGAGAATCTGCGAGCTTTGCTTTCTGCTTTAAGTTAAGACCTTCAGCTAAGGTATCGAGATAGTTCTGGAGTGCTTGAAGAGCATCAATTTTCTTGTTTGCTTGCTTTGTGGCGTCTTGAAGTTCAGCTTTCTTTGATGCATGTTCCTTGCGAAAATCATCAATTTCATTTCTTCTCTCAACGTACTGTTTCAACTTCAACTCTAATTCAGCAATTTCGGTTTCAAGCATCAAAACTTTATTGCTTGTGCTCGGTTGGTTTTCACCAAGAGATGGTTCTTTGGATAACTCGTCATATTGATGCTCTAATAATTTGCGTGCATTCTTGTAGTTAGATTGTCCAACACTGGAGATTTGGCGACGAAGATCTTCGTCTAAGTCGATTCCAATATCTAACTGACCAATGTAAGCTGTATTCGATAAGACGCTTCTTGGAGGAAATCCGATTTCATTGTGTAATATTTCATTTAACGCTGTCAGGTTACCTTGGTCTTCTCTTGAAGCTTTTGATTTTCCATCAAAAATAATTTCGGGATCAGAACCGATTTCATGTTTGGTTATTGTTACAGCACTAGAAGAAAAATCTCTGGATACTTCGTAAGATATATCTCCGATATCTACCAGCACTTTTCCTTGAAATTGGTCGGTTTCTTGGCGAGAGCGAGATAGCTTGGCTTCTTTCTGGTTTGAAAATCCATAAATTACGGAGATAATCGATTTGAATAATGTAGTTTTTCCGGACTCGTTGGGTCCTAAAATTAGATTTATATCCTGAGGCTGTAACTCAATTCGTTTCTCTGCTAAAGGGCCAACACCGAATATTTCTACCTCACGAATGATCATCAACGACTCCTTAATGTTTTGTTGAAAGCCCGTATAGCCGTCTGGAGTGCCAGTTCGATTTTTTGCTTTTCTCTGGGGTTATCTTCTTCGTCGAAAAGCTTTGTAAGCTTTTGACAATAGATCCCCCCGATGTTTTGTTCCTTGGCCCACATCTCAACAAGCTGACTACCAAATAAATTAGTTTTATCGATGAGCTCAATCCAGTAGAAATCTTCGGCAAGTGCTTTAGAAAGATTTCTCTCTTCAATAAGGAAAGCTGCGGACCCTTGGATTTCTAAACGAAGAATTTTGTTCCGGTCTGAATATCGCTCGCGGATCAGTTCAATAAGCTTACTCTCTGTTTCTATACTTTCATTATCTAAGTCAATATGTTCCTCTTGAAGCTCTCGATGATTCCAGGGAATAAAATTAATTTCGGCTTGTTTCCCTTCTTCAAGATTGACAACAACCAGATTTCTTTTTCCAAATTCTTCGGGGACAAATCGTACGCCTTCCAAAGTGCCTGGGTAAACAACCGGGATAGAACCTGCCATATGTATTTGTGGGAAATGAATTTGCCCTAAGGCAATATAATCCATTTCGGAAGCAGCCAAGTGGTCAGGCTGAAGAACGATATTTGGTTTGTGCTGTTCGGCGAATTGGGCACTTTCTAACGTTCCATGTATTACTGTGATATGAAAACCGCCATCTTTGCGGTTGGCTCTGAAATTGTCAAAGGGTGGTTGGGATAGCTCAGAATGCCAGCTCATTCCGTAAATATGTACAACCTCATCTTCGCAGTCAATGGTTGCAACTCGTTCCACGTTAGGACTGTCGATGAAAGTGATTTTTTTGCGGATATCTGATCTTGGGTCCGCGTAAACAGAATTTTGATAACCTAATGCGTCACACTTCCCAGGAGCCAAAATGATGGGAATATTTGATTGTCGAAGATTTTGGAGTTGTTCAATCGCAAAGCGGAGTGTTTTCAAAGAAGGATGCTGTTTGCCAAAGAGATCCCCAGCAATGATGACGAAGTGGATATCGTTGTCAGGTTCTAGGGCAAATTCAACAGCTCTTTCAAAAGCGCTATCAAAATCATCGCTTCTTATTTTTGCTTGTTCCTTTAAAAAACTTGGTTCAGCACCGAGATGCAAATCTGCAAGGTGAAGAAACCGTACCATTGCAATCCCTTTCAGATTATGTTGATTGATACTACCTGTCTTATTTGAATTATAGAGATTGAATTTGGCGTGGTCAACATTACGGTGGTGCTATTAAATTTGTGAGGTAATAATCCTCGTTATGGTGATCATCGTAGCATCATGATCGGTGCGATGGTGTGTTCGACGTATCAAACTCATCGTTTCCGGCAGTCACACATCCCTGAGTTGTGTCGGGAATTCAAGTATTCGCCGATTTGATCCCTAATTATGCTAAAGTGCCTGTTGAAGAATAAATCTTTCCTCATCAATCGCAAGATAAGATATTTGGCTCGGCATTGTAATCCCTCTCCCAGATATCGATCACCTCTGCTAACCCGACCCATTGAACATCACCGCTAGCGTCGAGGTTTTGGATTTCTTTTTCGGCATCATCAATATAACCATCTAAGGGCAGGCGCAATTGAGGGTAGAAGAGGGTGCAGGTGTAGATCTTCCCTGCCTCGAGTTGGCCTTTCTGCTGCAACTGGATCAGTTGATCGCAGCTTCGACCACAGCCGCCGACGTGAGGTAGCGGTGCAGCATCAGCATGTTCGGTGAAATGTTGGTTGTCCTTTGGTTTCCAGATCCCCGAAACCCACAGCGATTCTTCATCTTTGTGCAGGCTGGTGGCGCCACCCCAAAGGATCTCAGCCTGCCAAGTGTAATTTGGGTATTGCCGCCCCTGAACGGGATGCCAAAGATACTCTAGCTTGGACTTCTCCGGCGGAGCTGCCAGGAAGCCCCCCGTTGTGGTTGATGAAGTCACGCCGAGCTCCTGGATCAGGTAAGCCACATCAGCGTAGCTGTATCTGCTCTCGTGAGCGTGGGGGTCGACCTCGAAGCCCAAGTCCTTGATGTAACGTAGAAAATTTTCCCCATTGGTTTCTGGTGTGCCCGTATCATACATTGTAGCCGCCAGCAGGAAGTTCCAGTCGGATTGGTAGTTGTACATCACATTGTTGGCTTGGAGCATATCCACAAAACGCACCAGTGCAGCGCGGTGCTCCCAGAATGCAGCTTCGTCGTTGACGTAATCGGGATACAACCCGCTGCGCGGCTCCTCGTTGTGGGTGACGATACTGATGTAGATCGGTGGGGGTGTAGAAGTGTCTAGTGAGTTCGAAAACTCACTTTCTAGTGAAGACTCTGTTGTAGGTGTGGTCGTTGATTGTAATTGTGTAGTGAGGGAACAGGCCAGAAGGAGCAAAGCCAAAATGATTAGGTATGGTGTTGATCGGCAATTCATCGCATGCTCCGTTTTTTCAATCAAGAATAATTTCCTAATATCCAATTGATCATACTAATTGGTGTTTCCACATACTAATATTTCGTCGAATTGAACGGTTCCGTTGATATTTTCGATGGTAATCATTCCTGCAGGAAGTGGTTCTGGATCATCTGCCTCAACTACGAGTTCATTATCGATGTACACTGCAATGTGGCCCCCAACCAACTGAATTTTCAGCAAGTGCCAATAATAATCAGGGCTGTATTGACCCAAACTTAGAATTGTATTTTCTTCTAGATGTTCTCTAATGACATTCCCTTTTTCTATGTCAAAATAATATCTTCCTTTTCCGTCATTCATTGTTGAATCTCTAATGGAAATCTGAGCATTCGAGGTTGCAGTTAGACGCTTAAAAATCGCATAAAAAGTTATATCTTCCCAACGGGGATTGCCGAATTCTGCGATCTTTGAACTTGCCCCTGCAATATAATGATTCCCATTCGATTCGAGAATTGACCAAGTGTCTGTTGTTTCTCCTGCATGGTCGTAAAACCACCAAAGCTGGGCTTCCTGATCTCCGAAATTCTCGAAAAATAATTCTGTTTCATCTTTACCACAAGTTTTATTTTTACCCCATTGGGGATATACAGAATTTGTCCACCAGTCGGGGAATTTGGAAAGACGTTCTTTTGAACCAGAGCCGTCAATTGTCGCCAACCAAGTTTTTTGGTCTGGATCAATGTAAGCAATTTGGGTGCCATCAGGATTGAAGGCAACTAGTGTATTGATACATAAATTATCATCACAAGTAATTGCGGTTATTTTTTTAATCTCTGACCCATTAATGGGTACTACCCAAATCTCTCGATCTTGAGACAGGGATGCTTCGCAATCGCCGACGTACATAGAAAGTACAACGTTTTGACTGTCTGGTGACCATTGAGCTTTACCAGCGCAATAAGAATTTTCTGAATCGTTCTGCCAGAGCATAGCTAGTTCAGATCCGTCTGGATGCATGATAGCCAAGTTCCCATCTTTTCGGAAAGTCAACCATTCTCCATCAGGACTCCAAGACGGGGAATGGTTGCTGCCGTCCAAAGGAATTTCTACAAGTTGGCCACCTTCTGCGTTAATGGTGTAAATGTGGTGATTATTCCCACTGCTATCACTTTGTTCAATTCCCGCGAATACAATTTGTGTTCCATCTGGCTTCCAGGTAGGCTCACCGACGACCTGAATATCATTAGTTGAATAAACTTTGGAATTTGAAGTTGAATATAGTGGACTAGCACACAATCTATTATCAATTCCTTCGGAACCACAAGTAATAACTTGTATCGCACTCAGTGGTGGCTCCCCTAAAGACAATAGGGGTATTGGGGTAGGTGTTGGAGTAGTTTCTACATCTTGGGATAAAGTAGGCTTTCCGCTAAAGAGAATAGTAATGTTCTCTTCATTCATGTTAATCGTATCAATTGAGAGCTCATGTTCATCCAGAACGGCTCTTAGTCCGCGGTTAAAGCCACCTGATATGATATTGCCTACAAGGTAGGGGCGAATACCATTGATAGATTCGATATTGATATCAATATAATCACCCGCTTTCGTTTGACTACATTCTATTAATATCAGCCTGTCGAAAGTTGTAGCTTGAATAGCAAATTGATCAGGAGGAGTGAGGCCAATAGTGACGTCCTGAATGCTTCCTGGGAGAAATAACCGTGCTGCTTCTTGAATGCTGAATTCGGCCTCTTCCAAATTTATGATCTCTTCAACACCTGGCTCTACTTTGACCAAATTTCCATTGACGAGCGCAGTTTCAATCAATTTTGATAATCCAAAGGAACCAAGCAAAACTAAAGAAGCCGCAATCATAGTTAGAACCACAAGAACAGTTCCGACTAATCTAAATATCCAAGTAAGGAATTTGCCAATTGACGAAGGACCTACAATCTGAGCTAATTTATTTTTCCCAAATTTTTCTTCGAGTATTGCATTGATCGTATCTATCAATACTTGTACGTCTATGCCAAAATTTTCTCCGATGGTGATTGCTTGTAACCTATGAAGTTGTTTGATAGATTCCGGCAATTCTTCAACAGACGGCATAGTAGCTCCGGGCAAGAGCACCGGGATGGTGGTAATTTCAAGATTTAGCGCCATTTCAACTTCAGAACGGATTGGATCTTTAGGGTTATCTAAGCGGCGATTCCCATTTTCGTCTTTTATATCTAACCAATCTGGCCCAATGAGCACGATGAAAACAGCACATTCGCTCACCGAGTTTTCTAGTTTTTCAAGATAATCTTCACCAGGCAATATCGTTGCAATATCTAAAAATACCTGATCGGTTTTGATATTTTGATTAATTTGGTTGTGGATGGCATGAGAAAACCCTCGCGAGTCGTCCCGCCGATGACAAATGAATATTCCACTCATTATGTTTCCCTCCCAACGGAAACGATACGTGTATAGCTACATAACGCAAATTATTTAATAATCTACCTTCTCTGCCCATTGAGGGTAAAAAGTCGGTAGCCAGCTCGTGGGGAATTTATCAAGTTCGGTGCGAGAACTGTCATCGCAGCCAGATAGCTTGTCATTACAATCTGCATCAATTAAGTATGAAGTGCCCTTCTTGGTGACTGCTACAACGAATTTTCCGTCTGGGCTCCAGGCCACGGATCGGTTTTCGCTCATTTGATCATCAGGTTTGAAGATCATTTCTTTACCGCCACCATTAACATTGATTACCCAGACGCTTTCAGCTACATTATTTTCGTCGGTTATTGTAAACACTAGACGCTGACTGTTGGGTGACCAGGCGATAAAGCGAGGTACTCGGAAAGGAGTTGCAACCAGCGTGCGTGTTTCGCTGCGATCTGTCCGGGAGATTATCAGATCGCCATTTCCATGATAAGCAATCCATTCTCCATCGGGAGACCAGGTGGGAAGAAACATGGTTATTCCGGGATCGCGAATGAATTTGGTTAGATTGCCTTGGCGGTCAGTGATATATAGATCTGGCTCGCAATAAAACCCATCAACCAAATCATCAACGTGGCAGGCCGCGAAGACAATCTGTTCCCCATCAGGAGACCAAGTCAGCTCCGGGCCATAATGGTCGATCCGATAATCTGAACCGATATCGATCACCGAAGTTGTGCCGTCCGTGTGATAGATGCATATGTTATGCCCCTCACTAGCGCCGCAGTAATCAAGGTTTTCACCTTCAACAACGATCTCTTCTCCAGCCCATTGTGGGTAGTAGGTCGGCAGCCAGCGCGTTGGAAAACTGTCTAACTTGGTGCGTGAGTTTTCATCACAGCCAGATGGCAAGCTATTGCAATCTGCACCAACGAGGAAAACGCCTTCGTTAGTTAGAGTTGCAACGGATTTTCCATCGGGGCTCCAGGCAACAGAGCGATCGTAAAGAGGTTTTGCGTCCTCTGGTTTATAAATCATTTCCAATCCACTACCGTCAACATTGATTACCCAAAAACTGTCGGGAATTTGATCTTCATTAGAGCTCAAAAAAGCCAGTCTCTGGCTGTCTGGAGACCAAGCGATAAAATCAGCTAATTGCGATGGGCCGGAAAGAAACGTGCGCGTTTCGCTGAGGTCTATTCGGGAAATTTTCAGTCCACCATCGCTGCTATATGCGATCCATTCCCCGTTTGGAGACCAGGTTGGCGACAGTATGAAATTATCTGAATTAACGATGAATGGGGAAACGTTGCCTTGCCGATCTGTGAAATATAGATTCCAATTACACAAATTTAATTCACCCATATCATCCTGATGGCAGCCAGAAAATACGATTTGCTCCCCGTTGGGAGACCAGGTCAACTCGATGTCGTAATTGCCGCGATAATCTGGGCCAATATCAATAGTTTGGGTGGATCCATCGGTGTGTTCGATACAAATAGTGCTTTCTTCGCAGAATACAAGGTTTTCTCCTTGAATCACCGGTTCAGGTGTGTTTGATACGGCTGTTGCATTGGGTTGGCGGGTAGGAATAAAATCCAGTATAGGCAGTGATATTTTGCTTAGATAAGTTAGTACATATATGATCGCAACTGCAGCGGCTAAGATCGCGAAACTAAATTTTCCTATCCTTCCCCAATTTCTTGGCTTCTTATCCGGCAACTTTGGTTTCTCGACAGATGGTTCCCCAAAAACATGATCAATGGCGAGACGTACTCTATTTACATCGGCTTCAAAATTCTCTCCAGTTGAGATTGCCTGGAAATTAGTTAATTGTTTTATCGTTTCTGGAAGCTCATCGCTGGAAGGCATTTCCGCACCATGCAACAGTACGGGAATAATATCGGTGCCCTGTTTTAATGCGGACTCAATTTCTATGCGTACAAAATCGCTGGGGTCGTCCAGGCGACGTTGGCCATCTTCGTTTGAAATGTTAAGCCAATCAGAACCAATTACTGCAATGAACACGTTACAGGAACTTACTGCGTTTTCCAGAATTTCAACGAAATCTTGACCGGGGAGGATGGTGTCTACATCAATAAATAATTGATCAGCGTTGAAATAACGCCGAAGTTGGCTGTGGATGGCATGTGCGTATCCTCGTGCATCGTCACGACGGTAGCTTATGAAGATCTTGCTCATCGTTTTCACTTTTTTTGCATGCGATTACGTTATAGTATTCACAAACATGATCCATTATATTGAAACTGATCAGGCGAGTCAAATTTTATCCTTTATAATGAAGTCTACGTTTACCCCGATTCGCTGGAGCCGAAATCTTGAAAATAGCCAGGCACGGACACGATCCCCTGCGCATCTTCGAAATCATTATCATCGCCCTTTTCGTGGTCGGCGCGTTGGTTTGGATTGTAGTATCCGCCACCTCGGTTCCGGCGCCCAGCCCCCCAAAAGTCGAATCGAATATCCAGGTTTACGCCTACGCACTACCCAACCGCGGCTGGGCCCCGCTGACGGTCTATTTTAGCGCCTTCGGTACGAATGATCCCGATGGGCAGATCATACGCTACGAGTGGGATCTGGATGGTAACGGATCTTTCGAATCTGATGCTACTTCGCAAGGTGGTTATGCTTCCTACATCTACACCAAACCGCGTGATTATGTCATCACACTTAGAGTCACCAACGATCAGGGCGCTACAGCCACCACCAGCGTGATGGTGCAAGTACTGCATCCCGCTTCTAGTAATGTCGATTACTGGACAATTTTTGATCAATCGCAAGTGCGTAAGGTGCAGGTGGAACTGACCCAGGCCAATTGGAACACCATGATGGCCAACCCTGGCGAGAAATTGATGGTCCAGGCTGATGCGGTAGTGTTTGGCGAGCGCATGGAGCAGGTGGGTATTAGCCCTAAGGGCAACAGCACCCTGTGGTTTCCGGGAGACAAGAAGCCCTTCAAATTGGATTTCAACGCATATATGCCCGAGCAGGAATATCGCAACCTGAAGATGCTGATCTTCCATAACAACTTCGGCGACCCTTCCATGCTGCGCGAGAAGATGGCCTATGACATGATGCAGTTCGCCGGTGTCCCAGGTGGTTTCACGGCATATGTCGAACTTTGGGTTGATATCACCGACGATGCAAAGCCAGCCGACTTCATCGGGGTTTACACCATGGTCGAACGGCCCGACCGCAAATATCTGGGCAACCGCTTCGGCCGCGAGAATGACACAGGCAACCTGTACAAGGCCGATGCCTGGTTCGAAGAGGGCGCCGCTGACTTAGCCTACTATGGTGAGAATATCGAGAATTACCCCAAGCCGCGCGGCGAGCTGGCTTATGCGCTGATGTACAAGGATCCCAGCGAGGCTGATTACAGCGATATCATCAATTTGTGCTATGTGATCGATGGAGTGGAATATGAAACTCCCGAGGATTTTGCGACATCGTTAGAAACTGTGTTCAATGTAGATGGTTTTCTGCGTTATTTAGCGGTGATCTTTTTATCCCTGAACTTTGACCAGTATCCAGACACGGGCAACAATTACTATATTTACAATAACCCGGGAACCGATAAGTTCGAATGGATCTCCTGGGATATGGGCAATTCCTGGGGTATGTTCGGTGGCGATCACGACTATCC
Source organism: uncultured Anaerolineales bacterium (assembly GCA_964560795.1). Taxonomy (GTDB): domain Bacteria; phylum Chloroflexota; class Anaerolineae; order Anaerolineales; family UBA11858; genus NIOZ-UU35. The sequence continues at coordinate 15,366 of CAZLNX010000100.1, forward strand.
TATCTTCGGCCAGGAACAAAGCATTGGTCCGCTGCAGTACCGGCCCTTGTTCACCAAGGTTTTTCAGGTAGAGGAATACCGCCAAACGTATCAAGCCTATTTGGATTTACTCATTCGACATTATTTCAATGAAGACAATATCGGTGCCCTGGCTCGGAGTTGGCATGCGATGATCAAGCCGCACTTGTACGAGGGCGAAGGCGACAAGATGTTCTTTGGCGAGTCAGCGCAGACATCGCTTGATGAGTTCGATAATGGTCTGGAGTTCATCGTCGATTTGACCAAGCATAGGGCTGAGTACGTGCAGGGAGTTTTGCAAGAGAATAAATAATTCATTAATTGGACAAGGATGAATGCGGAAAAACGTGGAAAAAATAAAAATCCGCGTTTATCAGCATAAATCTGTGTCCGATATGATGAAATAACATTCGGAGACGAATATGAAAAAACAACACATTTTCAAAAGCATTTCGCTAATCATTCTTTTGTCTTTTCTCATAATGCCCCTCTCGGGAGCCCTGGCCCAAGAGGAACCCACTACTGAGACCTTCGATGAAGAGGCCCTGTCAGGTTGGGAGCGCTCAGAGGGGGCCGTGGTGCAGGATGGTGTATTGCGCATCAGCCCTGGGAATTTTGCCGTTAAATTTGGTGATTACGGCGATGGGTCAATTAGCATAAAGATAAAACAATCTGCCCCGGGCGTGGTCTTCCTGCGCTATGCCATGAGTGAAAGTGACAGCTATGCAGTGATTGTTTTTCCCGATAGCATCATTCTTGAAAAATCTATCGAGGACCAACCGCAAGAATTGGGAACGTACCAGTGGACGGCTACATCAGAAGAATGGGTTGAATTCACCATCTCCGTCAGCAATGGCCAACACACTGTCTTTTTGGATGGTCAACAGATTATTCAGGCCACCGACGAAAATCCGCTGCAGGGTGGTGGGATAGGATTTATGGTCGAAGGTGAGTCCGCAGTTGATTTTGATGACTTCAGCTTGTCTGCTATTGTCTTTGAAGGTTTGCCACCTGAGGAAGAAGGTGCACCATCGGTTGAAGGAGGGGATGCAGAAGTTCTTGTTGAGGCGGAATCCGCAACCCCTGTGGTTGATGAAGCGGGTGGTCGCTTGAGCGTCACTGACCTGATCGCCGATCTGACCAGCAGCCAGGCCAACCCCCTGGAGCTGTCGACCTTTATCATCAACCTGCTCTTGTCGGTGGTGCTGTCGTTTATCCTAAGCCGGGTGTATGTTCATTGGGGCTCGTCTCTCTCCAACCGGCGACGTTTCGCGGCCAACTTCATCTTGATCACAGTGACTACCACATTCATCATCTTGGTAGTGCGCTCATCGGTGGCCTTGTCTTTGGGCCTGGTGGGTGCGCTTTCAATTGTGCGTTTTCGTGCTGCCATCAAGGAACCGGAAGAACTGGCCTACTTATTCTTTGCCATTAGTATTGGCATTGGCCTGGGCGACAATCAACGCATCATTACAATTCTGGCAATGGTCGTGGCGATTCTGATCTTGGGAGTGATGCGCCTGTTCCGCGGTCGCCAGTCAGACTTCAATTTGCACGTTACCGTGGCCAGCCATAATCCGAATAAGATTGAGTTAGAAGCCATCATGGATGCACTCTCACCCCACTGTTCCCAAATCAAACTGATGCGTTTCGATGACGTGGGTACTACCTTGGAAAGCTCCTTCCTGGTTGAGTTCCGTAATATGGCCGCACTTAAGGATGCCAAAGCGGCCTTGCGCACATTGTCGGACACATTGGAAATCACATTCTTGGATAACAAAGGAATCTGGTAAATGGAAACGCAGATGGACGCCGATAATGCAGTTAGTTTATTGGTATCAGCTTTCATCCGCGATATCTGCGGTTAAGTTTATGAATGAAGCAAAACCAATACGCGAGTTCCGCTACGAGCGAAAGTTCTTCGTTGACCAGTTGGACGCCAAACGGGCTATTGCCCTAATTAAGCAGCATCCAGCGATGTTCTCGGAGATCTATCCGCCGCGCTACATCAACAACATTTACATGGATGATCCTTGGATGGGTAATTTCTTCGACAATGTCGATGGGGTCACCGAGCGTAAGAAAGCTCGTGTGCGTTGGTATCATGATCTCTTCCCAGCAATTCCCGGAATAGGGGCAGTTGAGCTAAGGTGGAGCAGGAGAAAAG
>CAZLNX010000101.1:0-17521 GCA_964560795.1 uncultured Anaerolineales bacterium
GTATCAAATTGAAACGACTATACCCATCTTATCATGCTTGACAAGCTAGTAGGTAGTAGGCCCAGATCATCCAACATGGGGGGGCGAAGATCCAGCGACAGATCGTGCACTGTGTCGATTAACTCATCTACTAAAGTTTTCGCAGCGTGTAGTGGATCTGCTTCCAGCGAGGCGTGTTCAGACGTGACGGAGGCCGTATCCAAAGTCAGCTTGAGCCCAGTCAGGTTTTGGCCGATTTCGTCATGCAGTTCGTTGGCTACATATCTCCTTTCGACTTCCTGAATCCGCACCAAGCGCTGAGAGAGCCCGCAAGCGATCGCGCCCAGTACGCACTTGCTCAAACAGCCGGGCATTCTCGATAGCAATGGCAGCCTGATTGGCGAATAAAGACAGAAGATCGATGTCAGCCCGCGTAAAGCGCCGACCTTCCATATCATCTAATACATGGATCACCCCACTCACCTGACCTTGCCAGATCAACGGCGCGCTGAGCACGGCAGTGAAGGGTTGTTCCTTCTCATAGGTAGAAGCACGATCAGGCCATGTGCGGTAGTCATCAATGGTCAGCGGCTCCTTGGTATCGGCTACGATACCAGCCGCGCCTTCGCCATACTTCAGCACTATCCCAGTATAGTCACGGGGGGTGTTGTAACTGACAACGCAGTGGACTTCCCTTCGATCCGGATCGCACAGATATAACCCGCCGCTCAGTGCGTTCAGAAGCTGCACAGCCCGTTCGACGATAGTCTGGAGCAGCTTGGATAATTCATGCGACGATGTAATTTCCAGCGAGGTGGTGTGCAGCGCAGATAGTTCATCCGCACGCTGTTGCGTTTGTTCAAATAATCGAGCTCGAGCGACAGCCAGCGCGAATTGACCAGCGACTTGCTCGCCACGGGAAATATCTTCTGAAGTGAAATGATGTGGTTGATCAAAAGAGATTAGGAGAGCCCCCAGTTTATTTTCACCTAGGATCATTGGAAGACCAAGCATCGCTCGAGCCGGAAACATGGCTGCAATACGTGGACTGGTGTAAGGTGAATCATGCGTATTTTCCGCCACCAGGGCGTGCCCAATCTGCAGCACAGACTCGGTCATGGTCACCTCTCCCGGCAATGGACGAATCGTATGATACATCTGACGTATCGGTCCGTAGGCTGCGGATGGAATAGCTCTATTGTGATCCGCATCCCATAAAGTAATATAGCAACCATCAGCATCCCACAGCTCACCGAGGCGGTCGGCCAGCGTTTGCAGCATCTCTTTCAGATCATCTGTTGCCAGAGCAGCCTGGGTGATTTCATTTAACAATGCGAGGAACTGCTGGCGTGCTACAAGTTCTTCTTCGTTCCGCTTTCTTTCAGTGATATCTCTCCATATACTCTGCAGGAAGTGCCTCCCACGAACAATAATGAGCCGGCTGTTTACCTGGATTTCCCGAATATCCCCATCCTTCGTTCTATGCTTGGTCTCAAAGCTATCGGATCCATCTTGGGCAATCTTTTCGATGTGTCTAGCAACATCCTCGGCCGTTTCCATAACCTCAAAGTCAGGTATCTTTAGATATGCAAATTCCTCGTGAGAATAACCTAGGTTCTCGTGCGCTTTGGTATTGAAATCCACCAATGCGCCCGTTTCGACGTCAATAAGAATTATTGAATCTGCAGCCTGCTCGAAGATGGCGCGATACCGTTCCTCACTCTCGCTCAGCGCCCGCTCTGCTCGTTTGCGCTCGGTGATTTCTTGCTGAGCTTGTTCAAACAACTGGGCCTTACGCCATGTAGCTGCCATCTGATGGGCGAAGGCGGTGATAACTGGCAAATCATCCTCCGTCAGTTCGTCCGACTGTACCGAGAGCAGGCCGATGATCTCATCCTCCACTATGAGGGGGGCGTCAATGCCTTTTGGTACTCTCAGCAAGCTAATTATTCGATTGGCAAGCTTCTTAGCCGACTGAGGTAACCATCGTTGTACGAGATCTTCACCACTCTCAACTAAAACGGTTTTTCCTTCACGGATCACTTGTCGCCACTCATCTATCCTATCGACAGATACTGAGAAGCCCTCGGCTTTGAGGCCGGTCAGCTCCTCAATGGTCTGAACCACTTTTGTTCCATAGTTGAAGAAGCTGAGGGAGAGCCTCTCCTGGCTCTCATCTGTGAGGAAAACAGCACATAAGAAACCCATTTCCCTGAGCTCGTTCGCTGTTGCGATGAATATCTCTGCTGGCGACAGTGCCTGCTCCATTGCCAGAGATGCCCGGTTCAACGCTTGCAGCAATCTCTCCATCCGTGCCCGCTCGGTAACTTCCCTTTGGGCTTCGGTAAATAATTGAGCATTCTTGATCGCGATGGCAGCATGGCTAGCCATAATCACAACGAGTTCACTATCATGTCGAGTGAAATCACCCCCTCTTTTGTTGAGTACCTCTAGCACACCCACAACATTTTCATCGACGAATAAAGGTACAGCCATGAGATTGCTTACTGTTACATTACTTGCCAAACCAATCTCCGAATAGTGGTCTGGATCAACGGCAACATCGTTCACAATTTGCGTTTCACTTGTGCGCAGAGCGCGAGATACGATCCCCATACCTAACGGAACGCGCATTCCAGTGATGTGATCCGCAGATGCTTGAAAGACCAGCTCGCCTGTTTCCTCATCCGGCAATAAAATAGAACAACTATATGCGTCGAACAAATCAGCAACCTGTGTAACAATAAATTGCAGAAGCTCTTCAACATCCAATTTCAATGAGAGTGCTACACTAGTACGGTGTAGTGTCTCTAATTCTTTTACTTTTGCGATTAACTCAACTTCCGCCTGCTTGCGTTCAGCGATCTCTCGGTTTAACTGCTTATTCACCGCGGACAACTCGGAAGTTCGTACAGATACCAGTTCATCCAAGTGGTCTCGATGACGGTGTAACTCAACCTCCACCCGCTTTCGTTCAGTGATGTCCCGGGCTAGCACAGCCACCTTGGTTACGTTCCCCTGCGTATCGAGGACAGGATAGATTACATTGTCATTCCAAATTCCTTCGCGCTCATCTTCGTAGCGAAGGAGCTTGCCCGATCGAACGACCTGGTCAACAGATGCTTTCCTCCGTTCAGTCACCTCCGACGGAAATAGATCCCAAACGCATTTTCCGATAAGCTCATCCACGCATGTCTGGAATCTTTGAGCCATAGTTTTATTAGCGTGAAGGATAACACCTTGATTGTCAATCAAGGCTGCAACATCAGTAGGGGCATCCAGAAGCTCCCACAGCATTGCTTCACTCTCTCGCAGCATTTCATCCGTTTGAAGCATCTTAGCTTCAGATGCTTCCAGTTCTACCACCCGTTGACGCAACTCACCCAATTCTTCAATCAGTTGAGCTTTGGTTTTTTTTCTATCTTTCGTCATATCGTTCTATCCTAAATTATTAATCTCATCAAAGGCTCACTCATTCACATTTACATTCCAAGACGCCTTTCAGGTCATGATCACTTAATAATGTTAATAGGAAACATATCCCCCAACATCAATTTTCATTATTGCAGTATTGGTTGGGGGTGTCAACACGTATTGACTTGCAAACTTGATAACAAAGAACCCCCCACAATGAGTATCGAAGCATTCGAAGTTCAAAGATTGCTAACTCTAACCAATTACATCAACTCTCCTCAGGGAGGGTTGGCTTTACTTCCCAAAAGATCAATGCTATCCCCTGATGACTCAGACCTTCACGCAACATTTCCCGGCGATCGGTTTCTGAAGTATCAGCATCAACGCATTGGATGAATTCAACCCCACATGAACGCGCAATTTCAGGGATATCCAGTTTGGGAGCAGGATTACCCAAAGCATCTGCACCCACCCCAGGGGTCGGTTGAAGTCCCGTCGAGGCGGCTCCGCTGTTATCCAACAACATAATGAGCATATCCGACTGGTTATAACTCGCATTGCAAATGGCGGGTATTGCGGAATGGAAAAATGCAGAATCGCCAAAAAAGGCGACGGTTTTCTCTTCGATTCCAGCCTTATCAATCCCACTGGCAATTGCAACGGCTGAACCTATGGCATATTTGGCATCCAAACGATCAGCAACTTTTACCATGCAACCTGGATCGGCAATGATGATAGGTTGTATATCCAACTCATGCGCAACATTTACTACCAGGTCAAGCACATCTTCATAAGGATACGCAGCACAATGATTTTTCTTGAAGGGTCTCTCACTTGCCTCATTGATTGCAAGATATGGGCGCTCTGGCTTGAAATCAGGGATAAATATCTCCAATGATTGTTGGATTTGCCAGCGGAATAATTCCCCTTCCCAGTTCACATCACCAGTAAGCTTACCCCGAATGCTGCCCTCGTATCCTTGGTCAAAGGCAATGGCTTTGAGTTGGTTCTCTACATAAGGATCGATTTCCTCTAGAACCAGAATCTGTTCACAGCCATCTAGGAATTGAGCGATTTTTCGTTTGGGTAAGGGATAAAGACAGCCTAGTTTGAGAATCTTTATTTCATCACCATTGTCATCCCCTAGAACATCCATAAGCTTACGATATACAAACCCAGCAGCCACGATACCTTTTGTGCCAGAACCTACAATCGTGTTATACCCTGAATGATCTGCCCAAGATTGAAAGTTAGTCAGGCGTTCGTGCAGCTTGCGATGCATCTGCACTGCGTTATCTGGATAGGGAACGAAACGGAGTACGTCTCGAGCAAGCTCGAACGGATTTCGTGTTGATTCTGTTTTCTCGAGGAGGATCTCGTCAACCTGTTGAGAAAAACTGCGCGTAATTCGAATGATTACCGCTGTATTGTAGCGCTCCGAAAGATCGAAGGCATCCCGCATCATGGCATATCCATCTGCTAACGATGCAGGTTCAAGTACAGGAATTTCAGCCAGATGAGCAATATTGCGTGTATCTTGATCATTTTGAGACCCATAAGCTCCTGGGTCGTCCCCCAACAAGATCACCAATCCAGCGTGAACTCCGGTCAAGTTCAGGCACATCAGCGGGTCAAGCATCACATTCATCCCCACGCTTTTTGTGCAAACTAACGATCGTCTCCCGGCTATCGATGCCCCAATGGCCATCTCTAATGCCACGCGCTCATTCGTTGACCATTCTACATAGATGTCATGGGTTGGCGCGTACTCAATAAGAAAATTGAGCACATCTGTGCCAGGCGTACCGGGGTAGCCCGCTGCCAGGGAAACCCCGGCGGATATGGCTCCAACAGCAAGAGCATCATTGGCATTACATCGTTTATACATAGAATTCATCCTCCGCGATAAAGATAATATCACTCTTCAGATAATATTAATGGAGAGAGTTATCGAATTATTGGAATCTGATTTGGCGATATAAAAATAAAGCATTGCCCCCAACAATTAGAACAGAAGAGAAATTGCTATCGAGCTAATTCTCTGACTAAGCGACTTGTTCTATTTGCCCTATTAATTTCTTTGCGAGATCATTCATATCAAAAGTAATCCCATTACTTGGATATTGGGATGCATAGGGCAGGTTTTGATTTGTAGCCAGCGTAAAATTATTTCCGGAGTAGGAAACTGTTCCTTTGATCGAAATTCCCAGTTTTTGTTCAATTTCTTGCTTGGTTAAACCTTCAAGCCCTACCGCCCGGTTTAGAATTGGAAATATCTGCTCATTGTCGACGCCAAGTTTTCTGATGTAATCCAACGCGCTTTTTGAGAGATCAACTGTAACCAGATCAGGGCCAAGAACGAATACAATGATGCTGGATTGTTGAACTATTGGAATACTGATTCTTGATAAAGTGCGGCCCAGATCGAGGAGTACATAATCGAACGACTCACGCAGCAACTGGAATAATGGGCCAATACCTTTTGGATCTACATCTTGTGCTTCGCCAGGAGTACCAGCGCCTGCCAAAATTGGGAATCCCCAGTTTTCAGCAAACGGCAGGCAGGATTTTATCGACTGATTATCATAAATCTGTCCAGTTACAGATAAATCTGCAACAGTGCAGCCGGGATCAATGCCAACCATTATGGATATTGATCCCAGGGGTAAGACTAGATCCCCAACGACAACGTCTTTCGGATCGACTTGTTTTGCCAGAACGTGCGCCAGATTCAAGCACAACGTGGAGGTTCCATTGCCTCCTTTAGCGCTAAAGAAACTGATCACATGACCGTGCTGTTTCTCTTTCTCTTCCAGGCGAGAGAAGAAACTGGCACATTTACCCAGCAACTCTTTTTCAGCACCAGGTTTCTTGACGATATAATCATCTGCCCCTTTGTTGAGTAGTGTAGCAATTTCGTCGGGATCATCCCTGCTGGATAAGACAACCACATACAAGTCAGACAGTTTTGGATCTTTGCGGATTTTACTAAATACTTCAACACCATCGATATCAGGTAAAGTCAGATCGAGCACCAGCAAATGGGGAGGGCTATCGTTTATTTTTTCTAATCCATCGTATCCATTTTTGGCAGTTGTTGTCTGGTACCCCGCGTTATTTAGAACTTTGTCAAGCAATTTCAAAGTTATTAAATCGTCATCAATAACCAGAATTCTCTTATTCATATAAACTATTATATAAGATTCTCTCGATCTTCGAAATTCACCCAAAAGTACTATTGAGATCCTTGGGGTGTCACCTATTTCGATTCATCTGAGTAAGAGGAATGCAAGTACTTTGCCAGCACGATTGGATTCTCACTCAATTTATCAAGATATCCCTGTGCAATAATTGCTGCTATAATGAAAGTAGAAGTTCCCAGGAATCTTCTAAGCCTGGGAATAATAAACTTTCAATGATCCCAGCATCAAGCCACCGGTTTGCGATATTTCTTCTGAAGAGGCCTGCATATGGAAGAAAAATATCAATGTGATCATGGTCAAGGGCTCATAGAATATGCTCTAATCATCGTACTCGTATCTATTTTCGCAATTACTATTCTTAGCGTCTTGGGTTCTGCTGTCGGCAATGTTTTTAGTAATGTAATTGCAAATCTCTGATAAAGAGAGACGAGTATCCACACAAATCATTCATCAAAAAATTTCCTCACACCATGTCTATAATTGTTTCAGATATTGAAGGAACCCTCACTACTGGGTCAAGTTGGCGAGGTATACGCCGATATTTTCGAACACACTACAATACATGGACTTATGACTCATTTTTCCTGAAATGGATTCCAGTCTTTCCACTCGTTCAACTTGGCATTATGAGCCGACGCGAGGTAATGACCAGATGGATGTTGGGAGAGATCAGCCTTTTTAGCGGCGCTTCACTCCAAGAAATCAACCAGATGGCTGAGTGGGTTGTAGAGCACGTCATGTGGCCAAAGCGCCGGAAAGATGTACTCGCCGAAATCAAACTTCATCACCAGAACGGTGCAAAAATTGCTGTCGTATCAAGCGCTTATCAACCCTTTGTCGAAGCATTTGCAATCCGAATGGATGCAATCGCTATTGGTTCTCCACTCATATTTAAAGAAGGGAAATTGGAAGGTGTTGCTCTACCTATAAATTCATACGAACACAAAAGCAAATATATCTTGGATCATCTCAATGGTGCGAATATCACATCGGCATACGGCGACACTGCATCGGATATCCCTATGATGGAGATGAGTTCTGACCCGGTAGCCGTGTTCCCCGATAAACACTTACGCCAAATTGCTGAGAAAAGAGAATGGCGGATCCTTGATGAATCCAGTTGATTCTCCATCTGCGATAGCAATATTGCAAATTTGGTCCAAAAATATAGCAGAAAACCGATTTATGATATACTGAACTTATGGATAGAATAATTACTGTGGCCAATCAAAAAGGTGGTGTTGGCAAAACTACCACCGTTGTAAATCTGGCTGCTGGTCTAGCGTGCCTGGGGAATCGTGTGGCCGTCATCGACCTAGACTCCCAAGGGGCTCTCACAATCAGCCTGGGATTCGATCCCTATACAATCCGTCCATCAACGTATAATATTCTCCTCGACCAGGATATGTCACTTGCTGACGTTTTAAAAAATTCACGTCAAGAGATATCCGTTGCGCCAGCCAATGCAGAACTTATCGCCGCAGAGTACAAGCTATATAATGAAACAGACCGTACTTCACGGTTACGAAATGCAATTAATAAATCCGCAGAGAAATTTGATTTCATCTTAATTGATACGCCCCCAAACCTTGGCCTCATCACTGTAAACGGATTGGTTGCTGCCAGTGAGTTATTAATTCCCGTAGCCGCAAATTATCTATCCATGCGCGGTGTTCGCTCTCTGCTAGACTCTGTTTGGCTAATACGAGAACGTCTCAACCCACAACTGAAGCTATTGGGGGTGTTACCTACAATGGTCCAGCCAAAAGCATCTCACGCGAAATCTGCCATACACGAAATGCAGACGGTTTTCAAGCAGAAAGTTTTCCATTCGATTATCCCATTTGATAATGCTGCTGCGACGGCTCCAGCCCTCCGGCAAACCACAATCGAATACGCTCCGAACAGCGCGGTTGCAACAGCATATCTTTATCTCGCCAAGGAGGTGAGCAATGTCAAATGACATAACTCAAGATCCTCTAGAAGGAAAAGGGGAAGAAATGATCCCTGAAAAGGGGCTCCCGTTTGATGATATCGACGAGACTCCACTTGAAGATATCCCACCCGAAGAGCGAATTCCAGATTTTGAAGAAGAGGAAATTGCTTTTGACGATGAACAACCACTCTTAATGGAGGTTGAGGAAAGCATCGTCTCTGAGGAAGCATCTGTAGAAGAAACGTCTTCAGAAGAAGCAGCTTCATTCGTGCTTTCAGACGAAGAAGCGGAGGCACTTATTGGTGATATTAGCGAAACTTTTGGAACAGAGGCATCTCCCTGGAGTCTGTCAGAAGAAGAGGCAGAAGCCATTGTTGGTGACGCAGGTGAAGTGTTTGCCCCAAGTGAAGCTTTCGTAGATGATACTTCAATGGACGAAGAATTACCAACGCCTACTGATGAAGCACTCGTGAGTGATGAGTTCGACCAACCCCCTGATGAATTTGCAGACGAGGGAATGGGCACATTCCGCGAAGAACTACCTATCGATTCTGAACATGTTCACGAACCGTATGTCGCTGAAGTGATAAGCCATACTCCAGAACCTGTTGCCCCACCAAAAGTTCATACCCACGATGATATTGTACATTCAGGACAGCAAGCTGAACAGACAATGGTGGATATACTCATCTCAGATGATGATATGAAAGCATTGTGGCGTCGAATTGATAAAGCACAGCAAGACGTCAACCGTTACATTACCACTTTGTATATTGCCCGCCCGATGTTAGATCAAATTCAGGCTGCCCGCAATGAGCTTATGGCGGGAAAAGCCAATTTTGAAGATGCTGAACGGCATATCAATGAGGTTGATTATCGCGTACAGTTAAGTAGAAATCTTGATGTTTGGGGCAAACAATACATCCGATGGCTGTTCATTTATCTAGCAGCCTTCTTCGCTGCCTTGGTGATTGTTCTCTTTGTATGGCTGGGAGATGCGGCCTTCGCGAAAACAGCGGATATCACAACTTCGGTGATGGTGTACCTTGGTGGCAGCATGGTTTGGGGCGGGATTGGTGGCATCATTGGTGCGCTGCTACCGTTGATCAAACATTTTTCAAAGGATCAGGATTTCGCGAAACGTCATGCTTGGTGGTACCTGACAAGCCCTCCAACGGGAATTGCAATGGGTGCCATTGTTTTCCTTTTCATGAGCGCCGGCTTGCTCTCGATCTCTGGAGGGGATATAAATTCACCAGTTGTAATATATATTCTGTCTGGTTTAGCGGGTTACCAGCATAATGTATTCACAGATCTTGTAAAACGAATGCTCAAAGTGCTGCAAATCGAGGAGAAGAAAGACACAGATACCCCCAAGTCAGATGATAAGCCAGAAGAAGAAAAGTAGATATCTCAATCAAACTCGTAGGAATAGAAAAAGCGGGACGCAAAATTGCGTCCCGCTTTTTGACTCTTCAACACGAAACACTATCCGCGTTTCCCCCAAATTACACCCTCCACAAAACGTACAATTCGTAGTACCAATGATCGTACCCGTACATAAGCCTTGTATAAGTTGTAAAAACGGAAAGGCCAAACCTTAGGTTTTTCATCGGGCAAAGGACCCGTCCATCTGGCTGCCACCGCCCCCCATGTCAGACCTGCACCGAAACCTACGAAAACAATTTGATCACCAGGTTTGATGCGACCATCACGAATAGCTTCTACAGTCGCCAATGGGATAGAAGCTGTAGATGTATTTCCATATCGATCCAAGTTAACGACCACTTTCTCCATTGGCATTTTCAACCGCCGGGCTGCTGTTTCGATAATCCGCTGGTTAGCTTGATGGGGAATTACCCAATCCACTTCATCTAAAACCATACCCGCTTGCTCCACAGCTTCCTCGGTTGCTTGTTTCATAACACGAGTAGCAAATCGAAATACTTCTCGTCCATTCATTTGGATGAAATGTAGCCCATCCTCTATAGTCTGGGAACTGGCAGGTAGTTTACTCCCACCAGCCGGCACAGAAAGCAAATCTCCACCCGAACCATCCGAACGCATCACGGATGAGAGAAGGCCTCCCGGCTCATCGCTGGGTTGCAACACGAAAGCGCCAGCACCATCACCAAAAAGAATGCAAGTTCCTCGATCTTCCCAATTTACAAAGCGAGTGAGTGCCTCCGCGCCGAGTACTAAAGCTATATCTATAGAACCGGAAGTGATTGCCTGAGCGGCCATGTTCATTGCGAAAATAAATCCTGTGCAAGCTGCTGATAGATCAAATGCACCTGCCTTCGTCGCACCAATACGGTCCTGAATCAAGGAAGCCGTAGATGGAAAAACATGCTCAGGTGATGATGTAGAAACAATGATCAGATCTACATCACTTGGGTTTATGCCAGCCACTTCCATCGCTTCTAGGGCTGCTTCAGCTCCAAGGCTAGCAGCGGACTCACCTTCACCAACGACGTAGCGTTGCCGGATCCCTGTCCGACTTACGATCCACTCATCGCTAGTATCAACCATTTGAGCAAGATCATCATTTGTCAGAACTTTTTCAGGTACGCTTGTTCCCCACCCAGTTATGTGGGCATAGCGGTTCATGATCCATCTCCATTAAATCGACTAATTATGATTGTGGCATTATGGCCACCAAAACCAAATGAGTTTGACATGGCATGATCTACCTGTGCAGTCCGAGATTCATTGGGGACATAATCTAAATCGCATTCTGGGTCAGGCGTCTGATAATTAATTGTGGGAGGAATGACACCTTCTGAGATTGTCTTCACACAGAATAACGCTTCTAACGCTCCCGCTGCACCGAGCAAATGGCCAGTCATTGATTTTGTCGACGATATGGCTACTTCATAAGCATGCTCACCAAAAACCGTTTTGATTGCAGCAGTTTCGCTCTTGTCATTCAACTTCGTACTGGTCCCATGAGCGTTAATATAATTAACCTTATTTCCAGGTAAATCAGCACTTTCTAAGGCCGCCTGCATACACTTCACTGCACCGGCACCGTTTTCGGCAGGTGCAGAAATATGAAAAGCGTCATTTGTTGAGCCATACCCTGTGACTTCAGCGAGGATTCTTGCCCCTCGTGCCTGCGCGTGCTCAAGAGATTCCAACACCAAAACGGCTGACCCCTCCCCCATCACAAAACCATTTCGATTTGCATCAAAGGGGCGCGAAGCCTTTTCAGGTTCTTCGTTGCGGTCGGATAAAGCGCCCATAACATTCATACCAGCGATAGCAATGGGAACTATGGAAAATTCAGACCCGCCAGCCAATATGATATCTGCTTGACCGCGTCGAATAATCTCGGCGGACTCACCAATTGCATTAGTACCGGTAGCACAGGCGGTTACAACAGCAAAATTCGTTGCTTTAATCCCTAAATGGATCGCTATCATTCCTCCCGGGGAATCCGGCAATATCCGAGGGATGAGAAACGGACTCACTCGAGTAGGCCCCTGATCAAGAAGGGTTTTCACATTCTCAGAGAGTGTACTGATCCCCCCAATTCCTGTTCCGACCACAGCCCCAATCCTGTCACGATTTTCGTCGTTTATCTCTAATTGGGCATCATCTACAGCCTGTTGGGCAGCTGCCAAGGCATATAAGGACACGAAATCCATTCGTCTCACTTCCCGACGTCCAAATAATGCATTTGCATCAAAATCTTTGACTTCTGCTGCGATGGTTGTTTTGAATCCTGTTGTATCGAATTTAGTGATCTGGCTAACTCCAGATTTCCCTGCAATAGCATTCTGCCAAGTTGAATCCACATCATTACCGAGGGGACTGATACAGCCCATTCCTGTAATTACAACGCGTCTACTCATTTAACTCTCCTTCATCAAAGTTATTTCTGAACTAGTTTTGTCAAGACAAAACTAGCAGTTTTAGCATTCTTGTACGCATCTAGTCTCATTTGAAAACACCGATATATTGTAATAGATGCGCAAAGAAAGAACCCGCTCGAATATGAGCGGGTTAGATGTCTATGGACCTCGATCAATCATGGGGTGGTATATTCAATCCTCAAATTGGGGAAGAGGTTAATATAGTCAGCCACATCGTCATCATCGGAATCATTATTAAACTGGAAACGGAATTGAATCTTACCACCCAGAGAATTTTGAATTGCAGATATCGCGTCCGCACCACCCACTCTAGAAGCTCCAGCATAAACTTCGTTAGAACTACAGAAACTCCAAAGTGCTCCTCCAGGAACATCCGTATAGAAATCAGATGCATCCAGATTTCCATAGTTATATCGGTAAACGCCCATGCACCCTAAGTCAACAAATGGTGTACCAAACAAATTATGTCCCTCGAAAATCAACGACACACTGGTTACCGTAGCGTCCAAAGGGATGTTAACAAGATTGAAGGTTACCAAACCCTGCCAAGAATAATCATGTTGTGAATCACCAGCAAAGGTATTACTGCTTGTTTCGCCCGTTGCCAACACAGCACCTTTCGAAATTGGTGCCCAAAGATCGAAAAAGGCTCCCGAATCAGACACGCTGCCAGCACTAGAATCGGATGCGAACAAATCCTTCACATCGATCAGTACCCAAAACAAACCACTCGAGCTAGTTCCAAATCTTAAGCCATCAGCACTCTCAAGAAACCAAAAACCTGTTTTTTGACCAGCTACTGCTGGAGATACCATGGGAACCTTCATAGTAAAAGTTTCTCCAGGTCCTACTGCACCAGGAAGATTGATTCGTTGCGGCGCTCCCATTAGGTCTCCATGGCTAAAGACAAAACTAAATTGCTCTGTCCAGGTACAAGTGCCAGCATTTTGTAATACCCAAGTTTTTTCAAAAAATTCTCCTTGCTCCAAAGATGTACCATCAGGGATTGTTTCACTGACCATGCTCGCCAATAGACATGTTCCTGTATCTTCACTTGCTCCAGATCCTTGTGTTGGGTAGGGAGTAGGTAAAGCAAATGTCATTGTAGGCGTCGCGGTAGATGTTGGCTCTGGGGTTGGGGTTGGTGTTTCCGTTGCAGCTTCGGCAATCTTTGTAAGTTGAACAGACACAATGGTCTCTGCCATAGCGGCTGCTGTCCCAGCAATATTGGGAGTTGTCTCTACTGAATCTGCCTTACAACTTGAGATAAACAAGGCTAAAAGCAGAATTAGGATTCCAAAGGATAGTTTATTTTTCATAAAATCACTCTCTTTGTGGTTTAAAAAAACCAAGGTACTCAACGTAAATCCCAGCCATTTTACACCAGATTCAAGTATAGCGACAGGAATACAGCATGAAAACTTTTCTTGATTAATTTCAAATTTGTTGTATAATATTTTTAAACTAAACTATCATATTTATGCAATTATCACAGGGAGTACATGGGTGGTTCATCTCATATCTCAAAATTCTTTTCAGGAATCCTGATCTTAACAGGGATTTGCACGATTGTTTGCCTAGTCACATTCGGATATGCATCTCCCCTACCCGCGGCAGCGAGTGAACAAGACGAGACGCAGGAAACTGCTACTCCATCACCTACGCCTTCAGGCACTAGCCACCCCACAAATACAGCTTCTTTATATCCATCACCAACATCAACAAATTCATCAACAATTACCCCAATTGGTGCAGCTTCACCTACTGCAACTCAATTAGCTAGCCTAATTCCATCTGCAACGTCATCAGCTTCACCAACCCCATCGGCTACCGTTACCATTACTCCATCTCCTTCATCCACTCCTACACCGTCGCAAACAATCACACCCTCTCCACAAGTAGCCAACCAACCCCAAATCTCACTGTTTAGCGCATCAAATTACACAGAGTTGACCATCATCATCAGCGAAATCGCTTGGGCTGGGACCTCTGCAAACTCATCGGATGAATGGATCGAACTTTACAACCCCGGACAAGTTTCCATCGACCTTTCAGGCTGGCGATTGGTATCTAGTGACGGATCACCGGACATTGAACTGAAGGGCAGCATCGCCCCAGGTGAATTTTACCTTTTAGAACGCAGCGATGATAATACCGTCTCAAATATCGCGGCAGATATAACCTATGCTGGCGCTCTTGGTAATAGCGGGGAAACTATATTATTGGTTGGTCCTTCTGGGAAAACAATAGACACTGCCAATCTATCAGGCAGCGAATGGCCAGCCGGCGATTCATCCTCCCGTGCGTCTATGGAGAGGGTTGGCATCGTTGCAGACAGCTCGTCATCCTGGGAGACGCATAATGGCTCCGCAAGCAATGGGCAAGATGCCAATGGGGACACTATTCGAGGCAGTCCAAAAGCAGTAAATTCTATCTGGCAAGCAAATCATACTGCAACGCCCACGATGACCCCATCATCGACAAATTCTCCAACTTCGACCAAAACCACCCTCACCACGGAAACACCGACACCATCACCAACAACAACGCCTTCACCCACATCAATTCAAAACCAATATGTGGTTATCAATGAAATCTCCTGGTCAGGCACGAGCGCATCAAGCAGTGATGAATGGATTGAACTCTATAACTATGGAAGCCAGCCAGTCGATCTTAGCAATTGGAGCATCAGCGCAACAGACGGCACACCCTCGATCACGCTGAATGGAACTATTTCATCAGGGAATTTCTTCTTACTCGAGAGGACAGATGACAACACCATCAGCAATATCACTGCTGACCAAATTTATTCCGGTTCCTTAGGTAATAGTGGTGAAATTCTCTTCCTGAGAGATGCCAATGGCAATGTGATTGATACTGTAAATTTTGATGGCGGTGCCTGGCCAGGTGGCACAATCGGGAGTGGATCACCTGAATATGCAACGCAGGAACGCATATCGTTAGGTGAGAGCGACACAATGTGGGGCACAAATAATGGAATCACCCGAAATGGCGAGGATGCAAATGGCAACCCGATCAACGGCACGCCTAAGTCTGCCAACTCGACCACCATTGAAAATGCGTCTACGAACACGGCCACCGCTTCCCCTACACCAACCGCGACATCATCCCCCACCCCAACAACATCGGCAACATCTTCATCCACACCCACATCATCCCCTACAAATACTGCAACATCGACACAAACCCCAACCTTGACGAGTTCACCATCACAAACAGCTACAGCATCTCTAACGAATACTGTGACACCAACTTCAACGAGCACAGAATTCATCTTCGTTGCAGAAGAAATTGTCATAAACGAAATTGGTTGGAGCGGTACTCAAGCCAGCTCATTTGATGAGTGGATTGAACTATACAACACCACAGCACAAACTATTGATCTGACGGGCTGCACCTTGCTCGCCGACGACGGATCACCCAACATCAACTTAACCGGCACAATCTCTGCGAATGGATTTTTTATCCTCGAACGCACCGATGACAATACAATCAGCAACATCGCCGCAGATCAAATCTACTCAGGTACTCTGAGCAACGCAGGAGAGACTTTGCGGCTCTATAGCCCTTCAGGCGAACTGATTGATACGGCCAATATCGCCGGGGGTGCCTGGCCTGCTGGCGATAGCGATCTGCGCACATCCATGGAACGAAAAGATAATACGAGTGATTCGGCCTCAGCATGGGGCACAAACAACGGCGTGATCAAATCTGGCAGCGACGCGCAGGGGAATGTAATCCTAGGCTCACCCGGGCAGTTAAACTCTCTCAGGTTTTCAACAGCTACACCATCTCCAACATCTTCACCAAGCCCGACCATAACGCCAACGTCTACAGGCACCATCCAGCTCGTTCCACCCCAAACTATCTGGATCAGTGAAATCGCATGGAGCGGCACCATCGGACATTATAACGATGAATGGATCGAACTTTTTAACCCGGGATACGAAACGATTGATCTTTCAGGATGGCTGCTGATCGCGGCGGATGGCAGCCCGGAAATTCAACTCGCAGGTGAAATTCCATCCTGGGGCTATTTCCTACTTGAACGAACGGATGATAATACTGTGGCCAGTATCCCCGCTGATCAACTCTATTCAGGCTCACTTAGTAACAGCGGAGAAACCCTTTATTTGTTTGGTCCACATGGAGAATTGGTGGACACTGCCAGCCAATCAGACGGAAACTGGCCCGCAGGGCATGCAGAATTACACAAGACCATGGAACGGCGCGGAACGTCAGCTAACGGCCGCGCAACATGGAACACAAATAATGGCTATGTCACCAATGGTATCGACGTTGATGGCTATCCCATACAGGGAACGCCCAAGAAAGCCAATTCCAACTGGTTTCCCACACCAACCCCAACGTCAATCCCCGAGGGAGCGCGTGTGCTGATCAACGAATTTCTGCCACACCCAAAATATGATTGGAATGGCGATGGGAAATTTACATCTGACGATGAGTATATGGAATTGATCAACGTAGGGACGATCATGATCAACCTCGAGGGTTGGCTGCTGGATGACATCGAGGAGGGTTCTACTCCCTACGAACTCCCCGATATTAATCTTGCTCCCGGCGAGGCATTGGCCTTTTTCCGCGCTGAAACAAGAATATCACTATCAGATAATGGCGATAGTGTCCGATTACTCTCCCCCAATGGCGAGATTATCGATGAACGTTCATATAATTTCGCCAAAGATGTCAACTTATCCTGGTGCCGTCTCCCTGATGAAATCGAACAGCTAATCTATCCTTGTTGGCCAACACCCAACAAGCCCAATGCGGTCTATAAGAACACAACAATGACTCAATCAGAAAGATTAATCCCTGTCACAGGTTCTCAACCTGAACAACCTACTTACGGCATCCTGCCAGGTTGGTTGATCCCAAATGGTTCTAGATTGTACGGTTATCGTTAATTCGATGAGATTAATAATTCTTTGCAGTGCGTTTATATTATAGACAGGGGATAATGCCAAGCTGATAGTAAACACTGTAACCTAGATAAAACAAAGCCCCAATGATTGAACTGGGGCTTTATCTGCCTAGTTTTCATGTACTTCTCAACTAGATGTTTATCATAT
>CAZLNX010000102.1:0-17417 GCA_964560795.1 uncultured Anaerolineales bacterium
GTCTCGGTTTTGAAGGTGCTATGAACTTCTTTTCTCAATAACTTCACACTAATGGCGACAAAGCTAATAGAAACGTTATGATCCCTGTTTCTCTTGCTTGAATAATTTTCTTTATTGTCCTTTTTATAGGATTATCACTTGAGTTTTCCATAACTTATCTTCCATAGTAAAATCAGTATGTCTGAGGTTCTGGAAGAATTCTTCCAGAACCTCGGCGCCTTTAATGCTCTTATTTGTTATAGGTATCAATATTGTCGCTGGTAACCAGGGTGGTACCAGAATCAGTAATGGAAGGAACTTCTTTGCCCGCAATGTGATCGAGAATAAACTCGGTTCCCTGATAACCCATGACGTAGTAATTCTGTGTCAGGGTTCCCCAGATATAGCCATCTCGGATCGCCTGCAAGGTCTCCGGTAGATCGTCGATACCCAAAACCACAATATCGTCGATTTCCTTTTCCATGAAGATTTGTGCAGCGGCAGGTGCAGCAGATCCCTCTAGCATGAGGAAGGCATCTACCTCAGGATAGGCCAACAGAATCTGGTTGATCTTGTCAATGGCCTCTACCATATCGCTATTGTCAGTTTCGCGAACGACGATTTCCATATCCGGATACTTTTCGTCCAGCACTGCTTTGAAGGCATCGAATTCGGCGTTCTGGTTCCCAGAGTCGAGCGATGTTTGCATGACTGCAATGGTGGCTTTTCCATCCATTTTCTCTGCCAACACCTCGGCTGCCTGCTGTCCGTATTCGACCATACCTGTGCCGATGAAAGCCAAGCGGGTGTCTTCAGGTGTGTCTACCTGAACATTGATGATGGGAACGCCTGCATCCATAGCTTGTTGATAGACAGCCGTAAACGCTTCAGGGTTCAGAGGGCAATTCAAGATACCATCTGCACCTGTTGCCAAAGCGGTTTCAATGAGTTGAATTTCTGCATCCATGTCGATGGTGGATGGCCCAACCCACTCAATTTCAAAGCCATAGTCTGCAGCAGCTGCTTCAGAACCGCGTTTAGCTTCCAGCCAAGCTGGATGTCCAATCAGAGGTGAAACAAACACAAAGCGGTAAGGCTCTTCTGCTTCAGCAGCTTCTTCAACAGCATCTTCTGCTTCTTCGGTCTCTTCTCCACCAGCATCTTTGTAGGTGTCAATATTGTCGCTGGTAACCAGGGTGGTACCAGAATCAGTAATGGAAGGAACTTCTTTGCCCGCAATGTGATCGAGAATAAACTCGGTTCCCTGATAACCCATGACGTAGTAATTCTGTGTCAGGGTTCCCCAGATATAGCCATCTCGGATCGCCTGCAAGGTCTCCGGTAGATCGTCGATACCCAGAACCACTATATCGTCGATTTTCTTTTCCATGAAGATTTGTGCAGCGGCAGGAGCAGCAGAGCCTTCCAGCATGAGGAATGCATCTACCTCAGGATAAGCCAGCAGAATCTGATTGATCTTGTCAATAGCCTCTACCATATCGCTGTTGTCGGTTTCACGGACAACAATTTCCATGTCTGGATATTTCTCGTCTAGTACAGCTTTGAAAGCATCGAATTCTGCGTTCTGATTTCCGGAGTCGAGTGACGTTTGCATGACTGCAATGGTGGCTTTTCCGCCAGTCTTTTCTGCTAACTCTTCGGCAGCTTTTTGCCCATAGCCAACCATACCAGTACCAATGAAGGCCAAGCGAGAATCTTCAGGCGTATCCACCTGAACATTGACAATGGGAACGCCTGCATCCATGGCTTTTTGATAGACTGCTGTAAAAGCTTCAGGATTCAGAGGACAATTCAAGATACCATCAGCACCTGTTGCCAAGGCACTCTCGATGAGTTGGATTTCTGCATCCATATCGATTGTGGATGGTCCAACCCACTCAATTTCAAAGCCGTAGTCTGCAGCTGCAGCTTCAGAACCGCGTTTAGCTTCCAACCAGGCAGGATGTCCAATCAGGGGCGACACAAATACCAGGCGCAAGGGTTCATCGGCTTTTTCAACTTTGGCTTCTTCAACTTCTTCGACTACTGCTTCTTCAGTCTCTGCTTGTTGGGGTGAGCAACTGGTCACAAGTACTAGACTTAGAATTAGGATTACTCCCATGATCCAAAGTAAGTGTTTCTTTTGAAGCTTCATCTTAATCTCCTTTTATAGTTCAGGGTTATTGCGAACAATCAGTGGTAGTTATTATTTTTGTTGGTAATCGATGACATAATATCTTTTTGAGTAGCTTCACCTCCTTTAAATTCGCCAACGAATCTTCCATTTGCTAAAACTAAAATTCTGTCTGACATAGCAAGCAATTCTGGCATTTCGGAAGAGACGAATAGTATTGCCACCCCTTGGGCGACTAATTTATTGATGGTTTTATACAGATCGATTTTCGCGCCAACATCTATTCCTTTCGTTGGTTCGTCAAGCAGCAATATTTTGGGTTTTGTGGATAGCCATTTTGCCAGCACAACTTTTTGCTGATTCCCCCCACTTAAGTTCAACACATTGGTTCGATATGATGAAGTTCGGATAGCTAGTTTTCGGGTGTATTCATCTGTAAGAGTTAATTCTCTGCCAAACGAGATGACATATCCTCGCAGAACCTTTTTCAGGCTGGCTAAAGATATGTTTTTGGTGATATCCATAGAACCAACCAAGCCTGATTCTTTACGATTTTCTGTGACGTACCCCAAATTGTTGTTTTTGGCTGTTCTTGGATTCTTGATATTTACTTCATCTCCATCAATGAATATCTTTCCAGACTCCCATTCAGTAATGTTGCCAAAAATTGCATTTAGTAATTCTGTACGCCCAGATCCCACCAACCCCGCGATCCCTAATACTTCCCCTTCTCTGATACTGAAAGATATATCATCAAGGATTTTCTTACTCTCGATGTGTGGATGAGGAATCGTAAGGTTATCAATACGCATAACCTCGTCCCCAAAGGTTGCTTTTTCTTTGGGGTAAAAATTGGTAATTTCCCGGCCAACCATATCATGAACAACTTCATGATGTTCAATATCACAACACTGATTCTTGGAAATCAAGAAGCCATCCCGCAACACCATGATTTTGTCTGCGATTGAAAAAACCTCATCCAACTTATGCGATATGTATAGACAAGAAATTCCTTTCTCCTTTAGTTCCCTAATTTTTGATAGTAGTTTATTTGCTTCTTTTTCAGTCAGCGCAGATGTTGGTTCATCTAATATCAGAATTCTAGGATTATTAATAATTGCCCTGGTAATTGCGATTAATTGTTGTTGACTGGTACCCAATCTTCGAACAGGACAACTCAAATCCAGATTTAAATCAAGGTACGTTAATGCTTCTGCTGCCTCTTGATAAATCTTTTTCCAAGAGATGGTACTTAGTTTTGTGCGTGGTAATTTACCCAACAGTATATTTTCTGCAACTGATAGATCATAGTGGAGACTAATTTCTTGGTGAACCATCTCAATCCCTATAACTTTTGCATCTCTAGGACTGGTAAATTTTGCTAAATTGCCATCAAGAGTAATTTCTCCTTGATATTGATTAGCAGGGATTCTGCCGCAAAGAATATTCATCAAGGTAGATTTTCCGGCACCATTTTCTCCCACCACGGCAACTACTTCGCCCGAGTGTACATCAAGGCTAACATCAGATAATGCCTGGACACCAGGAAATGATTTTGAAACATTCAATATTTCGAGCAGAGGTTTGTTT
The DNA here is from genome assembly GCA_964560795.1 of uncultured Anaerolineales bacterium. Classification (GTDB taxonomy): domain Bacteria; phylum Chloroflexota; class Anaerolineae; order Anaerolineales; family UBA11858; genus NIOZ-UU35. The sequence goes on from CAZLNX010000102.1 coordinate 3,704, forward strand.
TCGGCCATATATCCTTTTACTAATGTATCTAAGATACTGGTAAGAAGGTTGAGAGAAAATCCCTCAACCTTCATGAATTTCCTATCTTTTACTCGTGGTAGAAGAAATGAGCGTTTTCTTGGGTGATAATGAGGGTGCCGGTATCAACCGCAGCTGGAAGAGCGATGATTTCAGCCACATCGTTATCAGCAACGATGGGAACCTCGGCATCGATCGGCGTGCGGAAGTTGACTTCATCGCTATTGATCTTGATCTCCCCGGCATCGGGCTTATAAACCCCAGACAAAATCTTGATCAAAGTCGATTTCCCTGCCCCATTCTCACCTACTAAGGCTAAGACCTCACCAGCTTGTACGTCTATCGATACATCTGATAACGCTTTTACGCCAGGAAATGATTTGGAAATATTCGAGATGCTCAGCAGAGGTGTGTTTTCGTGCATAATTATCTCAGTTCAAACTTGGATCAAACATTACATTAAGGATTTTGCCAAACTTGCTGCTCGGCTGGCATCAGCAGCGAAACCATCAGCATCAATCTCATCAGCATACGTATCTGTAACCGGAGCACCACCAATGATCACTTTCACTTGATTGCGTACACCAGCTTCTGACAAAGCATCGATGGTTTTTTTCATTGATGGCATCGTCGTTGTTAATAGCGCAGACATTGCCACAATGTCTGGGTCTTCAGCCTTGACAGTCTCTACAAATTGGTCAGGAGGTACGTCAGTTCCCAAATCGATGACATCAAAACCTGCACCCTCTAACATCATGCCAACCAGGTTCTTGCCGATATCATGGAGATCACCTTGCACAGTACCTAAAACCACTTTGCCGGTGCTTTTCACATCTGCACTAGCTAGCAACGGTTTAAGAATTTCCAAGCCCCCTTGCATCGCTCTGGCAGCGATCAACATTTCTGGCACAAAATAATCTCCCTGTTCGAACAATTCACCTACTTGTTTCATCGCTGGAACCAAGCCCTGCTTTAGAATGCTCTCCGCAGGCAATCCTGCATCCACTGCAACCTGAACTTCTTCCTTAACCAAAGTCAAATCGCCAGCGATTATTCCGTCGTAAATTAATTTGATTTTTTCTTCCATCATAAGCTCCTTTTATTGCTTTAGCTTGTTAATACTGGGCCAGTTGATTTACGAATAATTAACTTTGTTGGTACTTCTTTGTGATAAACCGGTAGGCTTTCACTATTCAACATCGTGATTAAATGGTTGGTCGCTAATTCTGCAATTTGCTTGATAGGTTGTTCAATGGTTGTGAGCGGGGGCCAAATTTGCCTGGCTAAGGGGATGTTGTCAAATCCAGCTACTGAAATATCGCCCGGAACATTAAATCCGGACTCGAAAACGGCAGCTATGGCACCAGATGCCATTTCATCATTGTTGCAGAAAATAGCGGTTGGCTTCAGATCTTTGTCGATAAGATTCTTCGCAGCCTGAAAACCAGATTCATAATGGTCATCGCCAAACCCGATTAAATCTTCATCAAAAACAATATTAGATTCGAGAAGTGCATGTTTATACCCGTCAAACCGATCGTGCGCGGCTCGTTGCTCTTTAGGGCCATAGACATATCCAATGCGTTTATGTCCTAAACTGATTAGATATTTCGTTAAATCAAAAGCCCCTTGCTTGTCCGTGGCGGCGACATATGGCAAAGGGCTTTCTCGATCACTGGGTGTCAGGCGAACGAAAGGGAAATTCATCCCAGTCAGTTCAGCCATCAATTGATCAGCATTATCTGCGGGAGGTGTAAAAATGAAACCGTCAACTTGATTCTGAGTTACCAGGCTAAGAATTTCCTGCCAATCTTGTGAACTAGCTAAATCGCAGGGATGCATAAGCGTACTGTAGCCGTTCTCTAGAGCAGTTTCCAGCACGCCCCTTTGGACATCCTGGATATAGTGCCAACTGGCATTGTGGAAAATCAGGCCAATAGTGTATGCTCGACCACTGGAAAGTCGTTTGGCCGATATATTTGCCGAATAACCAAGTTCTTTGATCGCTTCAAGAACTTTAGCTTTTGTAGTTTCACTGACATAAATTTCATTGTTTATCACGCGAGAAACCGTCTTTGGAGATACCCCCGCATGTTTTGCAACTTGCTTTATCGTAACGGTCATGATTTACTCCTGATTCTGACATCGATGTCTGACATCGGTGTCAGAATAATAGCAAAGTATTTTACAAGAGTCAAGAGGGAAAACAATCATTCAAAAAAGAAATATTATTACGACTTATACCCCCATTAATTTTTTCCTTCACCCAACTATGAAGTCAGGTCGAGTATTGTCCAACACCAACTAATAAAAATTTCAAATCACTATTGGAGATTTACTCTGAGTGTTATGATCTCAAAGGGTCTGAAGTGGAACTCTAGTCGATTACCGCTAGATTGTATGTAATTCTCATTATTCTCCATTAAGTCGCATATCCAGGCTTTCTCAATCGCACGATCGAAAATAAGGGAGGCTTTACCGCTCTTGTTGTGGTGTTCGACAAATCGCAAAATCACCTCTTTTCCATCTTCAGCACGCTTCATGGCCTCCAGGGTGATATTTTTTGCTGAGCAGGAAACGAATGCATGTTCACCAGATTGCATATCGGCAGCGTTGATTTGAGTAAATAACGGTTGATTGAGATCTAATGCTAATTGGATGGTCTCTGCATCTTCCCAAGACCCCGCATGAGGATAAAGTGCATATGTAAAATGGTGTTGACCCAGGTCTGAAAACTCATCGGGATACACTGAGCCTTTGAGCAAAGTCAGGCGGATGGTTTTGCCATTGGCCTCGTGGCCGTATTTGCAATCGTTGAGCAACGATACGCCATAATCTCCCTGAGATACATCCATCCATTTGTGTGCGGGAACTTCGAATTTGGCAGCATCGTAGGAAGTATTGCGGTGCGTTGGGCGCTGCATATTTCCGTAGGCGATATCGTACGTGGCGTGGGTTGCGCTAATTTCAAGTGGGAACCCGACCTTGAGTAATTTCTGGCGTTCAGCCCAATCAACGATGGTTTCGAAAACCAATTGTCGGGAATTGGCATACAGGCTGATGCGCTGGGTAATTTTCGAACCTAAGAACGTTTTCTCTAATCGCAAGGATGCCCGGATGGGGCCGTTCTCATCCACTGTCAGGGTAGCGTTGCCAGAAATATCGATCTCGTGGTCTGCATAGGTGGCTACTATATCCCAGGCATCGTATTTGCCCGGGACATCCTCGTAAAGTCGGAAACGATTGCCAATTTCCCCGGCGACGATTAATTCACGTTGAACTTCTTTATCCCATAGCGAAATGATTTCTCCGCGCTCATTGAATGTCACGGCCAGAAGTTCATTTTCGAGCATCGTATCAGTCGCATGAACTGTGCTCTCACCCGCGCTAATTTGCGTCTTTTCCAACTGGAATCTGTGATACCCAACTCCCGGTACTTCAGGAATGGCTACTAGTGTAAGTTTGTTGCTGTCCAGTCCAATTACGGGTTGGTGGGGCAAAGTTATGCCATCATCTGTCAGGGCCAAAGAATCTCCCAAATCTTCTTGTGAGAGGGCGATGACACTTTCCCTGGGATGCAAGAACGAATTGAACACCGTCATTGTTTTGGGTGATGAGTCAGACTCCGCAGAGAAGAGGCTATAGCAAGCCTCTTGATGGATCTCAGATGCCAGATCACGGAACGCTTCGTGATCTTTGAGTAATTCATGGAAAACTTCGTTGATATGCGTCCCGGGCAGGGAGTCGTGGAATTGGGTGGTGAGCAATGTTTCCCAAACATTTTTCAGCTCTTCAGCGGGATATTCGGCCCCATCTATCCAAGCCAGGGTGGCCAACAGTTCGGTTTCGCGGATCAGCAATTCGCCCTGACGATTAAGTTTTTTGAGTATGCCCTTATTGGTGGCAGTGCCCCGATGTGCTTCAAGATAAAGCTCGTCACGCCAGATGGGGATCGCCTGTTCCTCGGCTTTAGCCTTGATGCTGTCCAGGGCTTGCTCCGCGGCGGAGTGTTCCAGTTTTGGCAACCCCATGATGCGCCGATACCGACGAGCGCTTTCGAGCATCTCTATATCCACGCCGCCGCCGCCATCGCCCCAACCGTAGCAATACATCGATTCGCCAACGGTTTCTTTATCTGAAAAATCATTCCAATGATCGTAGATGTGGTCGGGGTCAACCATACCAATAAAATGGCTGGGAGTCACCACCGTCAGCACGCGCGAGCCATCGATGCCCTCCCACCAGAATGTATTTTTGCGCCAGGGATTGGTATCGTTCCAGATGAACATCTTAGTGGTCATAACATATTCGATACCGCTGCGCTCGAGTATCTGCGGCATGGCGGCGCTCATACCGAATACATCGGGCTGCCAGCAGGTGCGCGAACGGATCCCGAATTCATCTTCGAAGAATTTCTGCCCGTGTAAGATCTGCCGCACGAATGATTCACCAGAGACCAAATTGCAATCGGGTTCTACCCAAAAGGCACCGATGACTTCCCAGCGACCTTCTTTGATGCGCTGCTTGACCTGCTCGTAAATATAGGGATGGTGAACCTTCATATCCAGATATGTTTTGGCCTGGCTCTGGCAGAATTGGAACTCGGGATACTGCTCCATCAATCGCAGCATGGTGGCATGGGTGCGCCCCACTTTGCGGATGAACTCGCGGTAAGTCCACATGAAAACCAGATCAAGATGAGAATGGCCGACCAGGTGTATCTGTCCTGGCACGCTGAAAAAATCATTGTCGTAGATCGTTTGCCGCAGTTGTGCTTGCGCGGATAACAATTTGCTTTTGAAATTAGAACCTGGTTCTGCTTTTGGTGGAACCTGTTTGAGAGCATCCCAAATGTTATTTTCCAGGTAGCCTCGCAGAGCGGGGGGGAGATCTTCGATCCATAACAACTTGTAGGCACACCAAAAATCCCAATAGGCCTCATGAATTTCTTCATCCAACGTGACAATCTCAGCAATGTGCAGGCGTTTGTTGATGGCTTCGTCGCTGTGCCAGTTGACGTAGGATTCGACTTCCACGAAATATGATTCTCCACCGACAGCTTGCTCCGTTAGAAGAACTTCATTTCGAAAGGGATCCATCCCCTGATAAGGTAGGCCATCAATAGATAACAAAGAATCGCCGCCGACGTAGAAACGCAGGTAGACCTTTTCTCCACCCCAATCTTTTGGAATCTCAATATGACGTTTGAAGAACGCGGTTATATCGATCCCACCCCATTGGTCACCCGGGTTTATAGACCGCCAATCGGCATCGATAAACTCATACTGCCCAATATCACGATAGTATCCTTCTCGGATCATCCATTTATCGAGAACGATACGTTGCGAGTAAATCTGATTTTTGATGGTATCCAGACGGATTTGAGCGCGCTCTTCCAAAGAGAAGATCAGGCGTTTCTTGTGTTTGATGATATCTCGCCATTGATCGATGACTTCGTTTACGTTTTCTTCAATTCTCATGTGAATCTTCTTTCAATCAGCCTTTTCTTACAAGTCGCGTTTTTTTGATTATGTTGTGTGAAATTGTCACCCTGAGGCGGAGCCGAAGGGCCTAGCGAAACGGGCTTTGGTTTGTATCAGCCACCTTACTAGATGTTTCACTCGCCAAAGGCGCGCCTACGGCAGTTCAGCTTTACACCTACCTAAACTTTAAGAATGCCGTATCTTTCAGTTTTAGGATACTTGACATCCTCTACCAAATATTGTAAACTGGATATGTCCACTTGTCCAGTGATCCAGAAAGAAATTACCTTATGGTACAAAACACGATTGACCCCAAGAGCCCCATCCCCCGCTATTACCAGTTGTACACATCGTTGCGAAGCCGCATTCGCGAAGGTGAATTCCAACCCGGAGATGCACTACCTTCTGAGCGCCAACTGGTAGAAGATTATGGAGTCAGCCGAATTACGGTTGTTAAAGCGTTGGATATCCTGGAAAAAGAAGGCCTGATTGAGCGCCAGCATGGCCGAGGTAATTTTGTCACGCAACCAGAAGTCAAACCAGAAGCTTCCCAGCGGACCAAGATCGCATTTCTTGTCCCTCATGTTATGGACAGCTTTATTATGGGGATATTGAATGGGGTAACGAACCTGGCTCACCAAAATCAGATTTATGTTCAAGTGGTGAGTGCCTTTGGCGCGAAAGATGAAGAAACTATTATTGAAGATTTGATAGTAAATGATGTCAGTGGAATACTGGCCTACCCCTTTACAGGTTTTAACAACGCTGCCGTATATGCTCGATTACAGGAACGCAGTTTCCCCCTGGTGATGTTGGACCGCTATTATCCTAACCTGGACTCCGATAGGGTCATCTTCGATGATGAAAAAGCTGGGTATGATCTCACAAATTTTTTGATCAACCAAGGGCACGAACGCATAGTAGCTTTGCCCGGTCACGAGGTATCGGTCACCAGTATCCACAATCGTTTGAAGGGCTATCGGCGCGCCCTGGAAGAGAGCAGCCTGCACTATGATGAGGAACTGGTCTGGCTGGATATCTACAAAACTATGGATCGAAAGCCGCGCGCTGTCCCAAGCACTTACGAAACCCATATCAAGCTCCTAGAAAAAATCAAACAATTATCCCCCACAGCATTTTTCGGGTTGAACAATCATGTGGTTGAGCAGGTTCACGCGGACCTGATGGCTATCAATATGCAGCGCGTCCAAAAGGCACTTCAACAGGAAAACGCAGAAGTAACACTAGATATGGGGATCAAAGTGACCGGGATCAGTAACCAGCGAATACTTTACAATGATGGCAGTGTCGTAGCCGTCGCAATTCAAGATGGCTACGCATTGGGCGAAAAAGCAACTGATCTATTGATCCAGCGCATGTCGGGTAAAGGATCACAGACGCCCGTTTCCCTGTCCATCCCAATGCAAATACAGGTAAATGAAGAACTGCCAGCATGATCGCGCATGCTGGCAGGACAGTCTTCTCACAATCTTGACGTCCATTTCGAAACCGAACAAGAAAGGAGAGTACTATCCAAGATTATACTAAAAATTTCCCTTCACGCCCGTATCTGACAGGTTGATCACATTCTAATTTTGGAATTCACCTGTCCAAAAAATATTATGAATACCTACGGAGGTACACCATGAGGAAATTACTCCTCGCCCTACTTTTAGTTTTGACATTAGTTCTGGCTGGCTGCAACACTGCCCAACCGGATGTGTCCGCTGAAATCGCCGAATTGGAAGCCGCCCTGACCGCGGCAGAGGCCAAAGCAGATGAGGCAGCCTCAGCGAACGCAGAAGAACTGGCCGAGGCCCAGGCCGCACTGGAAGCTGCCCAAGCTGAGCTAGAAGCCGCCCAAGCTGCAGCAGAAGCTGCCGCAGCCGAGGCTGAAGCCGAGGCCGCCGAAGAGCCTGCTGCTGAAGAACAGGAACCGCTTGAGTTGGTTTACCTAACTTTCGAAACACCTGTTTTGGACGCGGCCTTTTGGGACAACTCCTTTGCAGATGTTTTGAGCCGCATGCCCGATTACGTAACCGTAAACCGGATCATCTCCCCCGACCTGGACCGCACTACCTATGCCAAACAACTATTAGCTTCCGGCCAGTTCCCCGATCTCCTACAATCCATCAACACGCAAGAGTTTGTTGATGCCGGGTTGCTGGCATCCTGGGATCCCGCCTGGCTCGAAGAAAACTTAATGTTCCCGGATGCAACTGCACTAAATGGGAAAATTTGGCAAGCGCCTACCAACGCACAAGTCATTCCATTGATTTTCTATAACAAGGATATGTTCGCTGATGCAGGCGTAGATGTACCGACAACCTGGGCTGAGTTCGAAGCCGTTGTTGAGGCATTAGCCGCCGCTGGTCACAAACCTCTCCAATTGGTTGGCGCGGGCGATGCCTGGGCTACCACCATGTTGATCTCTGGTTTGATTTCTGCCGATACCCTTGGCGATACACCCAACTGGGTACAAGATCGCAATGCTGGTACTACGACCTTTGCCGAAGCTACCGCCAGCGCCTGGGAGAAATTTGCCTGGCTAGTGGAAAATGGCTATATCGATCAGGCCGATATGGGTATGGGCTACGTCGATGCCAACCAGGCCTTCTTCAATGGCGAAGTTGCTATGTACCCCATGGGCAGCTGGTTGCTGCAATCTGCTGCTAAAGAATCTGCATTCGATGTAGGTGTGTTTGTATTGCCACGTGATGACGGCAAGGTTGTTGTGCCATATTCTGTTGGAGGCGGCATTCACATCAGTGCCGAGGCGCCACCTGAAGCGATGCAGTTTGCCCAAGAACTTGCCCTATCAACCGTGTTCATGCGCACCTTGATCGAGAACGATTCCGCCTTCCCCCTGTACAAGAACCGAACCATCGAAGACTTCGGTGCGGAAGGTGTCAGCGACTTGTATTTCGAAGGCTATGCGTATGTTGGCTTGGAAGACGCCATCGTTGTTGACGCCTTTGGTTGGGTAAGCAACGACAACGCGCCCATCGCTGGGGGCGTTGATGAATTCACCAAATCATCACAGAGTGTTATCGGCGGCACCGATGTTCAAACCGAACTAGAGCGTTTGGACGCGGTGTGGGATTCTCTGGCTGAATAACAAACTGATTTAGTAAATGCAAGCCAAAATGGGCGGTTTCTGGATTTCAATCAGAAATCGCCCAACTTTCTTCAGCAAACAAAATTCATGTTCAGGATTGTTTAAGAATGATCAGCGAAACTTTGAAAAGAGAAAGGTCAGCAGATACCGTGAGTAGAAAATTTCGTTGGCCCAAATTAAATTGGGGCTATACCAAGACGGTAACACTACTGGGTACTCTGCTCTATCTGGGGATTCTGATTGCCCCCATAATTTTAAGTTTTTATTACAGTTTTACTAATCTTAATCTTTTAAAAGCCACTAATGACTTTATTGGCTGGAAAAATTATCAGAAGTTGCTTACTGATCCAACTTTCAAGAGCACGCTTTCTTTCACAATCGGAATCAGCGTTGCTGTTACGCTGGCGGTCAATATTTTGGGTCTCATTATCGCTACCCTTCTGAATAGAACCGGTCGTTTCTTTGCCTTTCTAAGGACGATCTTCTTTGTCCCTCAAGTGCTCAGTGGCGTTGTGATCGGTTTCATTTGGGGAGTGATGTTGAGTTCGCGCAATGGGATTATTAATACCTTGCTGCAGCAAATTGGCGTCATTTCCACCAATTACGAAATACCCTGGTTGGGCAATCCCCAACTGGCAGTTTTTTCGGTGGGATTGGTGACAACCTGGCAGCTATTGGGCTTTTGCGTGGTCGTGTATATGGCCGCTTTGCAAGGCATCCCCCTTGATCTGCTGGATGCGGCGCGGGTTGATGGCGCCAATCGCTGGGAAACTTTCCGGCATGTCACCTTTCCGCTGTTAGCGCCAGGGGTAACCGTCAACGTGGTATTGCTGCTGATCATGACCCTCAAGCTTTATGATGTCCCGGTGGTGTTGACGGCTGGGGGACCGGGCGGTGCGACCGAATCGATGGCCATCTACATTGTCAGAATGGCGTTTACGGCCAATAAAACTGGCTATGCTTCCGCCATTTCGATTGTGCTCTTTCTGTTGATTGGTGTGATTTCTGTTTCCTTAGCAGGGTATTTGCGCAGTAGAGAGGTTGAATATTAAAATGAAAAATAACCAAAAACGAAATTTGCCGCGCGGAATTTTTGTCACTTTGCTAGCCATGATGTACGGCCTGCCCCTTTACTTGGCAGTGGTAAACACTTTCAAGGTTCAAGAGCAGATCTTATCTGACCCCATTGCGTTGCCTGCTCCATTCACACTTGACAACCTTCATACCGCACTTACCAGGCCAGACCAGCTCATCTTCAAGGGGTTGGGCACCAGTCTGTTGATCACCGTTGTCTCGGTGTCTCTACTGATCATTCTATCGTCAGGCATTGGCTATTACCTGGCAAGGAACCCTTCCCGTTTTTCGAAAGCCCTTTTAGGGATTTTTATGGCTGGATTGATTATGCCCGCCCAGATTTATCTGATCCCCATTGTACATATATTTCGATCCTTAAAATTGATCGGTTCAATTTATGGTTTGATTTTGATATTCGTTGGTGGAGGATTGCTCTCCTTTGGTGTATTCGTCTATGCTGGTTTCATCAAGAATATTCCCCGCGAACTAGATGAGGCCGCCATTATCGACGGGGCCAGTGAATTCAGGTTGTTTTGGCAAATCATCTTTCCCTTAATGCGACCTGCTACAGCCACCGTGGCGATATTCCTGAGCCTGTGGGTTTGGAATGATTTCTTGTTCCCACTCATTATCCTGGGCCCCTCCAAAGGGATGACTATCACGACCGGAATTTATATCACCATGGGGTCACTCTACAATATTAACTATGGCCAGATGTTCTCGATCATGACACTGGCTTCTTTGCCAGTGCTGGTCTTTTACTTCTTCTTACAAGATGAGTTCATTGCTGGGTTGACGGGTGGTGCCTTAAAAGGGTAGGGATTTTCACGGTGGACAGCCATCCTAACATCATTCTCTGCACTTGCGATCAATTAAGGGCCCATGCAGTAGGTTGCTATGGCAGTGAGGTTGCATGTACGCCAAATCTTGATCGCCTCGCCGATGAAGGATTCTATTTTGAACACGCCATTTCTAATAATCCGGTGTGTATGCCGTCGCGTTCATCCTTGCTTACCGGCCAGTACAGCCGCACCTGTCAGGGATTCTTGGGGAATTACACAGAAACTGACCATGACGGCAATGTCACGATGCCTGAATACCCCGTCGAAGAGCGAAATGTACTGTTGGATGAGACCTTAGCAGAGGTTCTGAGCAGGGCAGGATATCAGACAGCCGTGATTGGAAAATGGCATATTCATCCATCACCTACGCAACTAGGTTTTGACTTCGCCGTTTACCCGCGAGTTCATCATCGTCACACAGGGCAAACTTTCATTGAACAGCAAGGGCTTGGCGATGTGGTTGAGGGATACAGTGTCGACTACGAGGCTGAGCGAGTACTATCGTTTCTGGATGATGCTGGGGATCAACCGCTTTTCCTCTACTACAACATTTCACCGCCCCACATGCCACTCATGGACGCACCAGAAAAATATTTATCCATGTTCTCTGCTGATGAAGTTCCCTTGCGTCCCAATGTTTTCATCGATAGCCAGATGGCTTACGATGAAGATTGGTTCAAAATCTATCTTTGGGATTTTCTCTATTATGACCATAATCTGCCCTACACAGAAGAACTCCCTCCGGGGTTTGATCTTCGCCATCTCACTGCGCTGTATTATGGCATGACCGCCTGGGTGGATGATACGGTCGGCCAGCTATTGGAAAGCCTTGAGAAGCGAGGGTTACGAGAAAACACCATTATTGTGTTTCTATCCGATCATGGGGATATCCTGGGAAGTCACCATCTTTTCAATAAAGGCCAGCTATTCGAAGAGTCGATTCGCATTCCAATGATTTTCTCTGGACCTGGAATCCCCCACGGGACAGTCAACTCGACTCAGGTAGCTCAAATTGTGGATATCATGCCCACGCTACTCGACCTTTGTGGTGTTGAGATACCTGCTTCTGCCCAAGGACGCAGTCTTAAAGAGATGCTCTTCGGAAATATTGCCTCATTGCCCCAAACGCACGGGTTTGTGGAAACCTATCTTGGTCAGATTGGTGTCCGTACTCCACAATACCTTTTCGGATTGTCACTCCAAGATGATCTACAAACATTGGATACGAGTCAAAAATGCTTGTACGATCTTGAGCAAGACCCTTATCAATTGGAAAATCTTTCCGGCGAACTGGCATATTATGCAATCGAAGAACAACTTAACCATCACCTCATCAAGTGGCATCACGAAACACCGAGGTTGGTTCCATAAAACTTCCCATTAGAAGTATGTCAATGACGACACAATATCAATTGAAATTATTATTACTAGTATCAGTGACTGAGGACGAAAATAGATGACTAACTGGAATCAAATCCCAAAAAAGAATGCTGCCCCAGATTTTGATAACCTGCTGGCAGTACTGCGCAAAGAAGTGCCAAGCCGCCCAACGTTGTTCGAGTTCTACATCAACGAGAGAATATATCAGCGCTTGGCACCCCTCTCTGAATTCGGGCCCGACAATCCCTACGCCGCCCAGCACCAGGTAGTCGCCGCCTTCCACCGGCTCGGCTATGATTACGCCACCATCCTGGTTCCCGATTTCAGATTTCCATCGGAACGAGTCTACGAAAAACAGTCGGTATCCATCAACACAGGCGGTTTGATCTCTGACTGGAAATCCTTCGAAGCCTATCCATGGCCCAATCCCAACGAGGCGGATTACGCCATCCTGGATGTGTTGGCGAAAGAACTACCCGCGGGGATGAAGATCATCTGTAATGGACCGGGCGGCTTATTGGAAAATGCGATAGAAATCGTAGGATATGAACGGTTGTGTTATTTGTTGGCCGATGATCCTGATTTAGTAAACCAAATCTTCGATGGGGTTGGCTCCCGGTTAGTGCAGTTTTATGAGCGCGTGGCTGCTCATCCTTCTGTTGGAGCCTGTATTTCTAATGACGATTGGGGATTCAGGACCCAAACCATGTTCTCGCCGCCCCAAATGCGCAAATACGTGTTTCCCTGGCATAAACAAATCGTGGATGTTGTGCATGCTGCTGGGAAGCCGGTGATCTTGCACTCGTGCGGCCATTTTGAGCGCATTATTGACGACATGGTTGAGATCGGCATCGATGGCCGCCACTCCTATGAAGATACTATCTTGCCGGTAGAGGAGGCTTACGAGCGTTACCACAATCATTTCGCCATTTTGGGCGGCATTGACTTAGATTTTATCTGTCGCTCTACTCCAGAGGAAGTTTACGCCCGATCAAAAGCCATCCTCGCCCAGACTTCCGAGCGGGGCGGTTATGCCCTGGGCACCGGCAACTCCGTGCCGGATTATGTGCCCGATGAAAACTACTTCGCTATGATCAGGGCTGCCTTGGATTTGCGGTAAAGCAGAATTTTATGTAGATAAGAGATAATCATGAGCGATACTTATAACTCCAAACAACGGTTTTTAACCGCCCTTTCAGGGCATCAACCCGACCGGGTACCCTTATTTGACTTTTTGTTCAGCCAGAACCTGTACGAGCATGTCCTGGGCCATAAACCCGAAGCCTACAACACCGAAGATGCCATCGCGCTCACCAAGGCTCTGGGTCTGGATGGGGTTCATATTGCTGCGGGGGCTGCAGAAACCTTCGAAGTTGTTGAACCAGCCCCAGACATTGTCATTGGCGAGTGGGGCACCACACAGAAGATCGATCCTTCGGTATCCTGGCCAACGGGCGGACCAATCGAGCATCCCGTCAAAAATCGCGCCGATTGGAAGAACTATGTCATGCCCGATCCTTACGCTAAAGGGCGTATGGATCCGGTAAAAACAGCAGTCGAGTTAGCCGGGGATCACCTGACGATCATCGGCAGCGTAAGCGGGCCATATTCACATACTTCCTGGTTTACCGGTTTGGATACCCTTTCGCTGATGTTCTATGACGACCCAGACCTGGCGCACGAGATCCTCGACGCGGTTGCCGAATGGGATATCGCCGTCGGTAAGCAAATGGTGGAAATTGGCGTAGTATCTTGTCAAGCGTAGATTGATGGAAGCTGTTTTTTCGGGTATCATTCTC
>CAZLNX010000103.1:0-17341 GCA_964560795.1 uncultured Anaerolineales bacterium
CCTTCCTTTTTCCTTCTTTAGGGTAATCCATTTACACATAGAATTCTACACTCTCGGAATATCCTCAGTAACTGTTTTCCAAATTACTGCTAAATTAACCCCAAAGTAATCATGTACTAACTTATCTCGTGTTCACGCCATTTCGCGCCATGGAATTTCTAAATATTTTTCTCTTACTTCGTTAGGAATCTTCTTTGTTGCTTCCCCCAAGATCTCTATAGCTCTGATTACCGCAAAAACTGTCTTTTCATCTCCTAGAAAATCGTCGCCGGTCATCCCCGAAACAAACTCAACTGCTTTCTCCGCATGTTCCAAAATGTCTCGCAGATAGTCGATATAGAGACGTTCCTGGTTCATACTTGCAAAGCCTCTTCGATAATCTTTTCTCCAATTGCTGGCTTGAGGGCATCTTTCATCACCAAATCCACTTTTACATCCAATATATCTGATATTCGATTTTCCAACTCAATATACTTGAATAGACTTGGGATCTCGAAAAATGTAACTAACAAATCTAAGTCACTTCTCGACTGCTCTTCAGCGCGAACGTACGATCCAAAAACTTCAAGTGTGCCAATAGAGTATTTCTCTTTGAGTGAAGGAAGTTGCTGGCGGAGTTTTTCCATTAAGACAGACAGATTTTTCTCTCGATCATTCATATCAAAATTATACTCTTAGAAGTTACGCAGTTGAAGGTGGACATGCTAAACTTTGTGCATGAACCCACCGAAATGTGACGAAATGGATTACATCAATTTTCTGATAGCGGCGCAAAAAGTGTTTAGCAGTGTTGAGGCTTCGCGAACACATCCGGATGAAGAAGCGCCAGCGCATGACGCCTACACGCGACTGCTGAAGCGATTGCCACCGGACAGCAAAATGCTGTGGCAGGAAGTTGAGCCCTTGGTTGAGAGACAGGCTGGCATTCTGGTGATTGATGACACCACGTTGGATAAGCCGTATGCTTCGAAGATGGCGTTGGTTACGCAGCACTGGTCGGGCAAACATGGTCGGGTTGTGAAAGGCATCAACCTGATCTCTTTGGTGTGGACTGGCAGTGCCTGTCGGTTGCCTTGTGATTTTCGCATTTACAACAAGGCGCAAGATGGTTTGACCAAGAACGATCATTTTCGAGCTATGGTGCAACAAGCGGCTGAACGCGGATTTGAGCCTGAATTGGTAGCCTTTGATAGTTGGTACAGTGGGCTGCCCAATCTCAAACAGTTGCGCACCCTGGAATGGCATTGGCTGACGCAACTCAAGAAAAATCGAGAGGTCAGCATTGATCGCACAGGGAACCGCGCCATCAGTGAGATCTTCATTCCAGCGCAAGGACGTTTGGTTCATCTCAAGGGCTATGGTTGGATCAAGGTATTCCGGACTGTCGGCACAAACGGCGACGCAGAATATTGGGCAACCAGCAAGTTGGAGATGACCATTGAAGAAGCTGCATTTCATGCTCTGGATGCTTGGCAAGTTGAAGTTTATCATCGCGGTCTCAAACAGTTCACCGGTGTTGAACAAGCGCAATATCGACTTGAAGTCTCTCAACGCAATCATATCGGCTTGGCTATTCGTGCATTCGTTCGGTTGGAGATCCACCGTTTGCATTCAGGTATCTCTTGGTTCGAAGCGAAAACTAACATTATTCGGTCTGCTATGCGCCAATATCTTGCTCATCCTACCATCACTCTTCAACCAACTGCGTAAGTCCTAACTCTATTGAATTTGTTTAAGATTAAGGGGCCAACCCCATGGTTTAGAAGATATCCACAAAGGGCACGAAGTACACTACTAATTATTCGTGATTCTTGGTGATCTTCGTGGATTATTTTTAATGATCGTCCCGTAGCTGTGGATCTGCGACTTTGTGTAGTCCGCGGGATACCAGGTAAAACCCCAACGAAAAGAGAGAGAAAGCCAACGCTCCGGGTATCAGCACATGCCACTGCGGACTCGAGCCGCCGATCATGCCATACAGGAAGGCATCATAGATCAGCGTGCCCCAGTTGAGATCGATGCGCTGTAATCCAAAGAAGGATACAAAGCCATAAGCGATCACCGAGCTGCTGACCGAGATCATCATCTGCAGGGCGGCCAGGGGGAGCATATTGGGCAAGAAATGTTTGACCATGATATGCATGGAACTACCGCCTGAGATGTGCGCTGCCTCCATAAAGGGTTTGGCTGCTACTTTGAGGGCAGCAGTGCGCATGACGATAGCCGCGCTGCCTGCACCGGTGACCAATCCAAAAATTAACCCCAGGGGCATAGCGCCCATATCCCGGAAACGCGCTCCCAGGATGATCATCAAAATGGGGGCTGGCAGCAGGATCATGGCATCCATTACGTTTGTCAAGATCAAGTCAACTTTGCCACGGAAATACGCTGCAGGGATGCTTAACAACAAGGCGACAACCGCCGTGGAGATTGCGGCAGTAAACCCAAGCACAAAGGTCGGCGTCGTGGAGGCCAGGAGCATACTGAGCACATCCCGGCCCAAGGTATCGGTCCCTAGAAGGTGGACGTTGTCTGGTGGTGCTGGGTGCGGAATTAGCGTGCCGTCAAACCCCGTGTAAGGATCAAAGAGACGCCGCTCCCAGATCGTGTTCATCAAAATGGGATGGGCAACTGCCATCAGGGCGAATATAACAATCAAGATCACACCCAAGATTGCCAGTCGGTCTTGCACAAAAATATTCCAGCCCATCTTGAAGCGTTTCCAGGCCAGAAGAGTACGAATTTGGAAGCGATCCCACTTTGAGAGGGATGTGTATTGTGGTTTAGTCAGTGTCGTCATGGGGATCACCTACGAGCGAGCTGATTTCGCGTCTTCATCGAAACGGATGCGCGGGTCGAGATAGGCTGCCAAAATATCCAGGAACAGGCGCACAACCAGGGCCAGTACACCGATCATCAGCAGCACGCCCATCACAGTGGGGATATCCTGCCAATACATAGCTGAAAACATCATTCCACCCATCCCTGGCCAGTTGACCGAGTCTTCAATGATCACGATCCCAGCCAGCAAGAACGGCAGCGAGATAAACAGCCTGCTGAGTACCGGTAAGAGAGCGTTGCGGGCAGCGTGCCGCTCGCGGATTATCCGCTCCGGTAACCCTTTGGCTTGGGCGGTTTTGACATATTCCTCTTTCAAAACTTCGGTCATACTGGATTGCATAATGATCATCGTGTCGCCGAAGCTGAGCAGGATATACGTCAACAGTGGAAGGGCCGCGGAACTGAGGATATCAAGCGCATAGGGGTGTACGCCATCCTTATACCAGATACCAAAAACCACTCCGGCAATAACCAGCACTTGCGCCCACCAGGGAGTGCGCCATTTCAGATAGCGCCTGATCAAAAAGGACAAAACCACCACAATCAACGAAACGATTAAAGCCGTGTTGAAGACGATCATGGCAACTTCACGCGGTCGCAGCTCGGTTTCGATCCACAGCATGCGGCTGATATTGGGAAAGGCCAGATTGTTGATGCCGCCTCCCTGGCCGCGCGAAACGTCCGCATGCCGGCCGAAGAAATACGCCACCAGCCAGGCCAACCAGGGTGGAAAGGCGGTAAAGAGAGAGATTCCAGTCAGCGTTGTTACCCCAGAAAGTACACCCTTTCCGCGCCAGGCGGTCCACTTCCCCAGCAGCATCCCGATACCAAAAGCGATCAGTGTCCCGGGGATGAAAACCAGCAGCGTAGGCGGCAGCACCAACTCAATCACGGCAGAGACGGGGAAACCCCACCCTGATAAGCCAAGATTGCCGCGAAATATTCCTGTAATCCATTGCCAGTATTGTTGGTACATGGGCAAATCTAAGCCCAGGCTGTCTCGAAGCTGATCGCGCTCAGCACGATTGAGGAACATCGCAAACTGGTCCACGAAATCTCCCGGCATGATCCACTGAATGACGAAGAATATCAGCGAGAGAAAGAGAAAGAGTTTGATTACACTGGCAAAGAATTGTTTGATTAGATATTTCGTCACTTCTTACTCCAACCTGGTTGTTTATCGCAGAGATGGAGAGACGCGAAGGCGCAGAGAAAAACATTTCAATGATTTGTTTCTCTGCGTCTCTGCCGCTTTGCGTCTCTGCGTTTTGGATTTTCTATTCAGATTAAATCTTCTGGTTTGATAGGTAGATGCCGCACGCGTATCCCCGTCGCATCGAAAATAGCATTGGCCACCGCGGGGGCGATAGGCGGCACACCCATCTCGCCGATGCCTGAGGGGCTGTCTGCGCTCTCGACAATATGAACTTCTACCAGCGGCATTTCATCGATCAGCAACAGCGGACAATCGTGGAAGTTGCTCTCTATAATGCGGCCCTCATCAAGGGTCACGCCAGCTTTGAGCGCCGCAGTCAGGCCGAAGGCAATACCACCTTCCATTTGAGCAGCGATGTTGTCAGGATTGACCGCGATGCCGCAATCCACCGCACAGATCACACGGTGCACTCGCACTTCACCCCTGGCATTCACTTCCACTTCAGCGACCATGGCGACATGCGTGACATTGAAAGTAGCGAAATAGGCCAATCCGCGCCCCCAATTCTCTGGAAGCGGTTCAGCCCAACTTGCTTTTTCGGCGGCTAGTTCGATGACATCGCCTGCGCGCCCGGAAAAAATCTCTAAGCGATATTCCAACGGATCTTTCCCAGCAGCTATGGCCAACTCATCAATGAAACACTCCCGGGCATACGCCTGGGTGTGGTTGTACACTGAACGCCATGCCCCGGTAGGAATGACATATTCGCCATCGTAAGAGCGCACGTTGGGACGCTTCACATCCTCGGGGTTCCCACTGGCATATTGATAGCTAAGCGGATGGTAGTAATCGTGCTGGATATCATCTTCCCTTGTCCAGAAAACTTGCACCGGCGCGCCGATAGCCTTAGATACTAAGGCTGCCTCGATTGCATAATCTGGTTCCAGACGCCTCCCAAAACCGCCACCCATCAACGGGACATGGACTGTGACCTTATCACCAGACAATCGCACAGCCCGTTGCACCATCGACTTTACCTCCTGCGGATTCTGCGTCGGCGCCCATACTTCGCAAGTGTCTGCGCGCACATCGGCCACGCAATTCATTGGCTCCATGGTGGCGTGTGCCTGGTAGGGGAATTCATAAACCGCGTCAATGCGACCATCTCCGGCCGAACCCACTTCTGGTGCCCGATCTGCCAGCGATGCTCGAATGGCTGCGCTGCTCAAATCTACGCCTTCACCCTCGTCCCAGGTGATCACAAGCGCCTCACGTCCTTTGATCGCCGCCCAGGTATTCTCTGCGACTACGGCAACCTGGCCATCGATCTCATGGACCGAGTGCACCCCCTTTAGTTGCAAAGCTTTAGAATCATCATAACTGGCAACAGATCCCCCAAACACCGGGCACCGGGCGATGGTGGCATAAAGCATGTTGGGAAGTTTGATATCTGACCCGAAGAGAGCCCTACCGGTGACCATATCGGGAGCATCCCAATGATCAACACTGCTCCCGATGATCTGAAATTCGGACTCAGGCTTGAGTGGAACCGACCACATTTCAGGTGGTGCTACTTCCGATGCGGATTCGACCAAATCCCCATAGGCCATTTTCTGCTCTCCATCGGGGTGGATGACAAAGCCTGAATCTGTAGTGCAGTCCTCAGCGTTGACATTCCAACCCTCGGCCGCTGCGGTCTTGAGCATCTCACGCGCCGTGGCTCCGGCAATCCGCAGCGTGCCATAATAACTGCTGATGCTGGCGCTGCCACCTGTGACCTGGTTTCCGTAATCAGGGTCAGCGTTGGCCTGCGTGATACGCACAGAATCCCAGGGCGCATCCAGTTCATCGGCGACGATCATGGCGATGGCGGTGCGTATGCCCTGCCCCATCTCGGAGCGGAAGGCGGTGATCGTCACCGTGCTGTCCTTATCGATCTTGATGTAGAGATTCGGCTGGAACGATTCATCGGAGACAGTAGCATCATCAAGTGCTGCGCCCACCCTTGAGCCAGGTTCCAGATAGACCGCAATCATCAGGCCGGCGCCCGCGGTCCCGATAACTTTGAGAAAATCTCGACGGTTTAGTTTCATCTTTCTCATCGTTACACCCCCTCAGCCGCAGTGTGGATCGCCTTGCGGATGCGCTGATACGTCCCACAGCGGCACAAAACATTTTTCATGGCTTCGTCAATGTCATCGTCACTGGGGTTGGGATTACTCTCGAGGAGGGCTGCTGCGTTCATGATCTGACCGGGTTGGCAGTAGCCACATTGGGTGACATGCTCATCCAACCAGGCTTGTTGAACGGGATGTTCACCGTTTTCTGAGAGTCCTTCAATGGTGGTGATTTCAACGCCCACAGCATTGCTGACTGGTGTGATACAAGAGCGTTGAGCCTGACCATCGATGAGCACTGTACAAGAGCCGCACAAGCCCATCCCGCAGCTGTATTTGGTACCGGTCAAACGAAGAATGTCGCGCAACACCCACAGCAAGGGCATATCATCGTCGACGTCTACAGTGTATTGTTGTTGGTTTACAGATAACGTGTATTCAGTCATCAATACTAACTCCTGGTATCTTTCAGACCTTTAGGGTTTCAAAAACCCTAAAGGTCTCCCCAGTTCATCTGTGTGTTTTATACCATAAGTAATTTTTTTTAGTTCAATTTGGTACCTATTGGTGGTTTGAAATTTGCTTCTTTTAATGATACGCTTCCCCCATGAGTTCATCCGCTGATAAAACCATCCAAAGCCGTTTCGCGACAATCGTTGGTGTGGGTTTGATTGTATGGACTTGTATCGTCGTGGTCGTCACAGGGTATTGGCTGTGGAACCGTGGAAGACAGGAACCTGATCCTGTGGAATTCTACGCTGCGTTGACCTCTTCGGCTGATACTTCGGCAACACCTGAACTCACTCAAGATGCAAATGAAACTGCCAGCACGACGCCCCCCGCAGACTTGCCTACGGTCACAACAGCTCCGCAGGTTGTTGAAACACTGCCACCTGGCACTTCGCCCTCAGGGAAGATTGTCTTCACCTGTTATATCAATGGCTTCGATGAGATCTGCATCATGGATCCCGATGGCAGCAATCAGAAACGGTTGACCGAGAATCAGGCAACAGATTTCTACGCTTCACTGGGCCCGGACAGCCGCACCATTGTTTTCTCATCACGCCGAGATGGGCGATTTGATATATATTCCATGAAAATAGATGGAAGTAATCAGCGGCGATTGACGCATGAAATTGGCTCTGCCTTTGCACCTACAATTTCGCCCGATGGATTAACTGTACTCTTTGCCAATGATATCGGCCCCAACCAAACGCTATGGCTGATGGATATCGACGGTCACAATCCCAGACAATTGACCGATTCCCCATACGATGATGTCGATCCCACCTGGTCTCCTGATGGCTCAATGATCGCCTTTGCCTCCTCACGCAGTGGTCAGCGCCAACTCTTCGTGATGAACGCCGACGGGACGGGAATTCGCCAGGTCACCGATTTGCCCGATATGGGCGGCCGGCATGCCTGGTCTGCCGATGGGGGCAAATTGGCATTCTATGCCGGACCCAGGGGAGATCACGATATCTTCATCATCAACATCGATGGTACTGGGCTGCGCCAACTCACCAACGGGGGCGATAACCTTGCCCCTAGCTTTTCTTCCGACGGCGGTTGGATCACCATCACATCCTATCGCCACGGCAACAACGAGATTTACATCATGCGTCCCGATGGCAGTCAGGTCACGCGCCTGACCAACAACTCCCGCCCGGACTGGCAATCTAGGTGGGGTCCGTAAGATTTTTGAGCTCATGATTGTCATTCTGAGGAGCGAAGGAAGCGAAGCGGCTGAAGCGACGAAGAATCTCACCTAGTTTCGCCTCATTTTTTTCTAGAGTAATATTGATTTTGAGCATTGAGAGATTCTTCGCTTCGCTCAGAATGACATTAAATTTGAAGAATGCCAATGAAAGTTAGCATCATTATTCCAACACTAAATGAAGAAGAAAGTTTAGGCTTCGTGTTAACCAGCATCCCAGCGGATCAGGTTGACGAAATCATCGTGGTAGACAGCGGCTCAACGGACAAAACTGTTGATATTGCAGTCGCTGCTGGTGCGCGTGTTATCCATGAGCCGCGGCGTGGCTATGGTCAGGCCTGTGCGACGGGCGTTGAATATGCCAATGGAGAGATCGTCGTTTTCCTGGACGCCGATGGCGCCGATGACCCTGCGAATTTACCAAGATTGATTGAGCCAATTTTGGCCAACCAGGTTGATATGGTTCTTGGCTCTCGCCTGGCAGGGGAGATTGAAGACGGTGCCATGCCCTGGCAGCAGCACTTTGGCAACTGGCTGTCTTCATTACTGATCCGCATGCTATATCGATTACCAGTCACAGATCTCAGCCCATTTCGCGCCGTCAGGAAATCGAAATTATTGGATTTAGGTATGACTGAAATGACCTATGGCTGGCCTACCGAGATGATCGTCAAGGCAGCCAAACGGGGATGGAAGATTAAGGAAATTCCTGTCAATTATCGCTCGCGTTATGGCGGCCAATCCAAGATTAGCGGCACCCTGAAAGGCACAGTGCTGGCGACGTATTACATCATTTCTGCAATACTTAAATATTCTTTCAACTCAGGGGCGCAGAGTGGCAAATAATAAAAATACCTCTGCGTCTCTGCGTCTCCGCGACTCTGCGTTAATCATTATGGCCAAAGAGCCCAAGGTCGGATTGACGAAAACACGTCTCTGCCCTCCGTTGACCTTTGAAGATGCCGCCAAACTATACGAAGCGCTGTTGCGCGATACCATTGATTCGGTTTCCAAACTCACCGAAATCGACCTGGCCATCGCCATTACGCCGCCAGAATCTCAAGGTTTCTTTGAGCGAATTTCCCCGCCCGGAACGATTCTGCTGCCGGTCATTTGCAGTGATATTGGCGATTGTTTGAATCAAGTACTCAATCAGCTGCTTGATCTTGGGTACCAGAAAGTTATGGCACTTAATGGGGATGGCCCTTCGCTGCCCATAGAGTTTGTCTATCAGGCTTTTGACCTGCTCGATGATCACAATCTGGTCTTCGGCCCCTCCGAAGATGGGGGCTACTATCTGGTTGGCATGAAGGAAGAAACACCGGAGATATATACCGACATCTCTTGGAGCACGTCCCATGTTTTGTCACAGACGTTGGGCAGGGCGGATATTCTTGGATTGACGGTAGCCACTTCGCCTACCTGGTATGATGTCGATTCCGCTGCAGACATAGAGCGATTGCGTACTGAACTAGAATCTTTACCCAGTGACCGGCTAATCCATTGTCGGCGTTATTTCAATGAAGCCTAAACTCGCTTCTGCGTTCACTAAATTTGGGGGAATATCGTTTATCTCCGGGGTAGTGATATTGGTGAGCTTTTCCGTTCTGCCTTTGCTTCCCAGTCTGCGGGGAATTTATGTAACATCTTTCCTGGCCTACTTCCTAATTGCAGGAGTGGCATACGGCCTCGCAGTTTCAAGGCTAGGACGAGACAAACTCTCCCTGAAATTCATCTGGGGGCTGGCGATCATTTTTAGGGTGATATTGCTTCTCACTTCTCCCACCCTTTCCGATGATGTTTATCGTTATGTCTGGGATGGACATCTGCTCAATCAGGGTATCAACCCCTATGCGCTGCCGGTCAATTCCCCCCTACTTGATGCTTATGGCATCCCATTGCGCGCCCAGGTCAATCATGCTTGGATGGCCTCACCCTATTTACCAACCGCGCAATTGATCTTTGGCCTCGTTTCTCGCCTAGCCTCCCAGAGCGTAGTAGCCTTTCAAATCACGGCAGTAGCATTCGATCTGTTGACCGGCTGGCTGGTGATGGATTTGTTGAAATACTTTAAACTGCCGCGATCAAGTGTCTTGTTATATTTGTGGAACCCTTTGATTATCCTTGAGTTTGCCCATGGAGCGCATATCGACTCTTTGATGATCTTTCTAATGATGGGGGCTTTTTGGTTATTTGTTAAATCTGGAAGAGCATTCCACCGCAGAGCGGCGGAACGAGAACAGGGAGAGAATAACTCATTCTGGCAGCACTGCTCTGCGGTGCTGCAGCGTGCGAGACGCTCCACGTCGACTAGGGCAGTTTGGCCCTATGCGTCTGCGATAATCATGGCAGCTGCAACGCTTACTAAACCGCTACCAGTACTCCTTGTCCCCTTATTCCTTCGTCGATGGCGTTGGAAGGGGATGCTCATCTACACAGGAATCATCCTTGGGGTTTTGTCCCTATTTGCCACCCAAGCGGGCTGGGGGGTTTTTGGCCAGTTGGATGGCACCGGTATCTTTGGCGCTACGCGAATATATTTCCAATATTGGAATTACAACAGCGGTATCTACCACTGGCTGGAAGTGGTATTCTCCGGCTACCAAACTCCAGGCGCTGTTCCCATTGATGTCGTTGGACAAGCGCCAATCCTCCTCGCCAAAGCCACAACCACGGGTCTCCTCTGTGCGGCTATCCTGTTCAGTGCCTGGTTGGCATGGCGTAGTCGAAAAGATGGGCTTGCCACGCTGCGCCTGGCTTTGATATCCTTGGGGGCGTATATCCTGCTTACTCCCACAGTCCACCCCTGGTACCCGACCTTGATCATCCCCTTGCTTTCGTTCCTGATCCCTCAAAGGCCTGAAATGGCGCTGGTTCAGCCCTTCATCTGGCCGTGGATTTATTTTTCCATCGCCGTAGCCTTCTCTTACCTGACTTACTACGATCCAGAAAATTTACGCGAATACTCGCAAGTGCGATTATTGGAATACCTGCCTACATATGTGCTTTTGGCATGGGCGTTTCTTCAATTCATCGTGAACCGTAAGAAATCAGCCGCATTGGCTGTCAAGTAGACAGCATAACAATAAGAGGATAAATATGCCAATTGCACTTGCTATTTTTGCCGGTCTCAGCCTGGGATATGCCTTCGAACGAGGCGATCTCTGTTTTCACAGCACCCTGCGAGGGCTGTTCCGCAGACCGAAACAACTTGATCTCTTTCGAGCGTACATCTTGGCGCTGTTAATTGCCACCCCGGCAGTCTACATCATGCGCACCGTGAGCTGGATTGACCCCTGGATACCGCCCTTCGCATGGAAGTCCAATATCTTCGGTGGGTTGATCTTTGGCGTGGGCATGGTGGTGGCGGCGTCGTGTATCACCGGCTTGTTTTACAAGTTGGGACACGGCATGTTGGGCACTCTGGTAGGGTTAGCCGCCTGGGCTGTTGGGGACATCTTGGTCTATCGCGGGCCATTATCGGAATTAAGAGCGGCACTATCTGCTGGTGGGACTACGCTTATAGTACCCGAATTCATAGGCCCAGCTGGCTTGATCATCATCCTGGGGCTGGGGCTGATTGCCGCATTTTGGCTTTTCCGTGCCCCCAAAGAGAATCGCACTGAGCGCGGCAAACTGTGGGGTTGGTTGCCCTTGGGAATCATCGTCGGTGTGATCATCAGTATAAGCTGGCTATTGGCGAAAGCTGGCGGAACCAACTACCCCTACGGCACATCCTATGTCCCTACCGGGATCTATCTGGCTCTATTCGAGAACGGCGTGGATGGAAACCTTCCTTCCAACCCCTGGATCCCTATCGCACTGATCAGTTTGATTCCCGGGGCGCTGATTGCCGCGCTGCGCAATAAAACTTTGTGGGTGCGTGGCGAGACGCCAAAACGCTATATTCAATTGGCTGCAGGCGGTTTCTTGATGGGCGTCGGCGCAGCTTTTGCTGGGGGGTGTAATTTGGGACATTCACTAGTTGGCGTGCCGCTGCTCTCAGTTGGCAGCATTGCTGCTACACTTTCCATGGCGGCAGGCGTTTTCCTTGCATCCATAATTGCTCAAGCTCTGGAACGCTGATTACGCTAAAGTACAGATTTCGCTAGTTTTTCAGCCTAATCATTTTGATCAGCGCAATCTGCGGTCCACTGAGCTTAGGCATCATTAATGATTTTCGTGTATAACTAACCTTATGAAAGATATCTTACTGGTAAACCCCGTCTTCCTCAGCCATAACGAAGCTGAACGCGAGTTGATGAATCCTTACTTCCCATTGGGGTTGCTCTACCTGGCAGCTTTTATTCGTGAGCAGGGCTTCAGTGTAGAGATTTTCGACGGAACATTCCAAGATGGTTTGGACGAATTTGAAAAATCACTCAAGAGATTAGCTCCGCGCCTAGTGGGGATCACGGCTGTAAAACCCAACCGCGAGATGGCCCTGGCGGTCGCGGAAAAAGCTCACGCCTTTGGAGCCCAAGTCATCCTTGGAGGCCCTGACCCGACATACACTCCCGAAACGTATCTTGCTTCGCCTCATGTGGATATCGTTGTCCATCACGAGGGAGAGTTGACCCTGCTGGAGTTATTGCGAAATGGGAACAAGGAGATCTCACACATCGAAGGAATTGCCTATCGTGGCCGAGATGATGCCGTAGCCATCAACCCTCGCCGAGATTTTATCCTTAACCTGGATGAATTGCCTCTGCCTGCACGCGACCTTATCGATATGGATCAGTATCTTGATGTTTGGCGCGAGCACAACGGCTATGCTTCGTTGACCATTTCAGTGGCGCGCGGCTGCCCGTTTGGTTGTGAGTGGTGCCAAGACGCGGTGCACGGCCCCGACCTGCGCCAGCGCTCGCCTGAGAGCGTTGTCGCTGAAGTCAAGTCGCTGATGGAATTCTACGATATTGACCGCCTCCGGGTAGTTGATGACGTCGATGGTCTCGATCGTGAGTGGATCGTCGAGTGGGCCCAGATCGCCGAGAACGAAGGCGCTGTGGTACCCTTCGAAGCATTGAATGATCTCGAGCGTCAGGACGTCCCCATGCTGGATGTGCGCGATAGTCTCTGACGAAAGCGCAATGTGTATTTTCCCACCGTGAGTGGGAACCTCCATGCACCGCCGAAAGAATAATATCAAGCATCCTGAGCAGCCCGGAGTGTTAACGTTGGGCGTATCGAAGGGTGCAATAATAATATGTCAAACCCTAACTTCTTCTCTTCTGGTTCACCCTTTCTCAACCACCCCTTACTAACGCCTGAGCGCACCTTGAAGGAGGTTGACTTCGTTCTCGAGCACGCAAACCTCGAAGATGAACAAAGGGTCCTGGATGTCGGCTGCGGCTTTGGGCGTCACAGTATCGAGTTAGCTCGCCGTGGATATGATGTTGTCGGGATCGATCCTTCTGGGGCAATGATCGTAGCGGCCGACGAACGCGCCGCCGAGGTTTGGGGCAAGCCAGTGTTTATCCAGGCGCGGGGAGAAGAGTTTACTTCTGAAGATAAATTCAACGCCGCCATTTGCCTGTTTACTTCCCTAGGACAGATCGACGAACATGGGGAAAACAGTGGCCTGGTAAAACGTGTTGCCGAGGTATTGATATCCGAGGGAGTTTTTATCGTTGAAGTACCCAACCATCACTGGGTGGCTGAAAACCTGCAAACTTCTGACCGATTCGGAGATGATGATAGTTACACCGTCATCAACCGTCAATACGATGATGAAGAGAAAATCGTCACCGAAAAGTTCGAATTGATATCTCCACTGGAAAAAAAAGAATACCACTTGCGTTATCGGCTTTTCAGCCAAAAAGATCTTGGCAAGCTGCTGAATGAAGCAAATTTCATTATCAAAGCCATCTTGGGGGATTATGACGGCAATCCATACACATACTACACACCGAGCATAATTATCGTCGCTCAAAAGCGGTAAGATATTCAGGGGTAATGACATCAAGATTTAGGTGGCGGCGATAACTCAGCGCGTCAAATTCAAACATATTTATATTTAGAGGTATTTACATGAAGAAAATCGTTCTGCTATCATTATCCCTTCTTTTCTTGCTAGCTGCATGCTCTTCGGCTGCTGGCTCAGAAGATGTGCAACCCTTTGTCATTGGGGCGATCCCAGACCAAGACCCGGAGAAGCTGCAACGACGCTTTGGCCTCCTGGCTGATTATTTAGAAACCGAGCTTGGTGTCCCGGTTGAGTATAAACCGGTTACCGACTATGCAGCATCGGTTACAGCCTTTCGTGTTGGCGATCTCGATATCGTTTGGTATGGCGGGTTGACAGGTGTTCAGGCACGGCTACAAGTGGAAGATGCCCAGGCGCTCATTCAACGAGAAGGCGACGACCAGTTCCACAGTGTATTCATTGCACATGTAGATAGCGGTATTCAGCCATTTGACGACGTAGCAGGTCTGGCAGAACTGAAGGGTCACACATTTACCTTCGGCAGCGAATCATCTACTTCAGGGCGCCTGATGCCTCAGTATCATCTTGGACAGGCCGGCGTTACCCTGGACGATTTCAAGGGTGAAGCTGGATTCTCTGGCTCTCATGATGTGACCATCGATCTGGTGGAAGCTGGAACCTACGAGGTGGGCGCGCTGAACGAAAAGGTGTGGCTGTCCTGGGTCGAGGCTGGTGAAGTGGACTTAGAGAAAGTACAGCTCATTTGGCGTACACCCGCTTTCTATGATTACCACTGGGTAGTTCGCCCAGATGTTATCGAACGCTATGGGGAAGATTTCATCCAACGCGTTACCGATGCTTTCTTGGGCCTCGATATCAACGATCCTGAGCACAAAGAAATCCTCGATCTTTTCAGCGCAGAAAAATTTGTCGTCACTGTGAATGACAACTACCTGCAAATCGAGGCTGTTGCTCGCGAGATCGGCAAAATCGAGTAATATCAATACGATATGGAATATATGTACGAACTGACTGGAGTTAGCCAACGCTTTGGCGCGTTCCCTGCTCTGACTGATATCAGCATTCAGATCAGCGCTGGTGAACGCGTCGCTCTGGTCGGCCCCAGCGGCGCTGGCAAGAGCACACTGATGCGATTGTTGAATGGCACCATTTTCCCATCTGACGGTAAAATCCGCGCGCTTGGCCAGGAGATCATCCACCTGCGACCTAAACAACTGCGCCAACTGCAAGGGCAAATCGGAACGATTTACCAGCAATTCCATTTGGTTGATACCATGCGGGTGATCCACAACGTCAATGCTGGTCACCTGGGGAGTTGGTCTCTTGCAAAATCGTTGCTTTCCCTGGTTTGGCCCCGGGATGTGGATGTCGCCGCGCATGCGCTCAGTCAGGTGGGAATTACTGAAAAGTTATACGAACCCACTCACCAGCTTTCAGGTGGGCAGCAGCAAAGGGTAGCGATTGCACGCGTTTTGGTCCAAAACCCTGAAGTCATCCTGGCCGATGAGCCCATCTCCAATCTTGACCCCGAACGAAGCCGCGAGATTTTGGATCTGCTAGTCAAGTTAAGCACAGACAGAAATACCACTCTGATCGCCAGTCTTCACGCAGTTGAGTTTGCACTAAGTCACTTTGAGCGTGTTATTGGCCTGCGCCAAGGCAAGATTCTATTCGATGCGCCTGCAAACGAAGTCTCACCCGAATTGATCCATAATTTGTATCAGATTGCCCCAGCCCAGTAGAAGTTGTTATGCAAACGATTCTATCTAAAGGAAACACATACGCGCATTTACGACGCCCTGCGATCGTCAATCGACAAACCCTATGGGGTGTGTTATTTGTCGCAAGTGTTGCCTGGGCAATATCGCAAACGAATCTGTTCCGCTCAGAAGTTATAAACCTGGGTGGATTGACGCTGGTGGCAAGATTCCTTGAAGCATTCACTCACCCAGAACTAAGTCCGGAATTCCTGCTGCTTACCCTGGATGCAGCAATGACTACGCTAGCTTTTGCCGTAGGCGGCATTTTCCTCAGTGTTGTTTTCGGTCTCATTGGCGGTATCTTAGCATCAGAAACTTGGTGGACATCTGTATTTCCACAAAGGGGAGTCCGTTCGCCCCTAAATAGGGGAAAAGCCCCCTGGTTGATTATCCGATCAGGGTTGACCATACCACGTGCTATCCATGAAGTCATTTGGGGTTTGTTTTTTGTCAATGTAATCGGCCTGGATCCGATGTCCGCAATCCTTGCGATTGCAATCCCATTTGGTGCCATTACGGCCAAAGTGTTCTCTGAAATACTAGATGAAACACCATCTGATGCACTCACAGCATTGCTCAACAGCGGTGTATCACCTTTAAAAGCCTTCGTTTATTCTCTTTTGCCACGCGCATTCGCCGATTTGCTGTCTTACAGTTTCTATCGCTTCGAATGTGCAATTCGAGCGGCAGCCGTATTGGGCTTGATCGGTGCCGGGGGATTGGGCTATGAAATTTTCTTAAGCTTGCAGACGTTAAAGTACGAGCAAATCTGGACATTGTTATTTGCCCTCTTTTTGCTCAATGGTCTGGCCGATTATTGGAGTTCGGCTTTGCGCAGAAAAATTGGTATGAACGCAAGTTGTGCCAGAGACTGCCTTAATTTCGCCAAAGATGAATCATCCCTTTTTGCACGTTCAACTACCAATGATCCATTAGTCCGCTATTCAATTATGGCGGCAATCTTATTTGTTCCGCTTGCTTTTATTTACATCCACCCAGACCTGGGTAAACTTTTTTCAACTCGTGCAGCAATGCAATTTAGCCATGTTGCACAAGCAGCATGGCCCCCAAATTTTGACATGCTTTCTACTCAAGGGTGGCTTAAAAATAGTAGTATCACAATTTCGATGTCACTAATGGCCGTTGCTTTGGCAGGATTGACCGCCCCAATATTGGCTTTCCCTGCAACGAATACTACCAAGCCAGTTAATAACCAACTCGAGCGAATGGTGAAGAATGCCCTCTACATTTTCGCACGTGGATTTTTGTTAGTGGCCCGGTCGGTACCAGCACCCATTTGGGCGTTGATATTTCTCTTTGTGCTGTTTCCTGGGATTCTCCCCGGAGCACTGGCTTTGGGTGTATATACTTTGGGGGTCTTGGGACGTCTGCTAGCAGAAATCATCGAGAATCTTGATGATCGACCTATCCAAGCGCTAGAGGCCCAAGGAGCTGCCCCAATTCAGCAGATTGCGTATGGGCTTGTTCCATTGACATTCCCTCGCTTTATTGCATACTTATTAGTACGTTTAGAAGAAGCCATCAGAGCCACTGTGGTAGTTGGCCTCGTGGGCGCTGGCGGTTTGGGTCGCCTTCTCATTGAACAACTGAGTAATTTTAGCTATAGCAGTGTTTTTGCCACTGTGCTAGTTTTTGTAGGGCTTACGATATTTGTTGATTTAATCAGTTCGAAAGCCCGGCGAGATTTTCGGGTATCATAATTTATACTTGAACTCAGGCAATGCAAAATAAAAAGCTTACTATCATGAAGTCAAGTCCTTTACCAAAAAAACAAGTGAAGAT
>CAZLNX010000104.1:0-17301 GCA_964560795.1 uncultured Anaerolineales bacterium
CCACGGTCAACACTGGTGAAGATGCTGACATCATCAACGTACAGACCATTGCCGGGGATACAACAGTCAACGCTGGAGTAGGGAATGATACGATCAATGTCAGTTCGGACGCGCCTACCAATTCGGGTTTGCTGGATGGCATTGCCGCTCAGTTGATCGTCAATGGTGATAGCGACCTTGATTGGCTGAATGTCAGCGATGCCAGAGATGATGTCAACAATGCAGGTGAACTAGCCAGCAGCCAATTGACCGGTTTGGGGATGGCTGTTGGTATGACCTACTCAGGCTTTGAAGCCTTGAATATCCAGCTTGGTCGCGCCAAAGATCACTTCACTGTCCACCAAACCCATGCTGGGACCACATTCGTTGCTGGCGGCTCAGGGGATGATACCTTTGTATTCTTACCCAATTGGGGCATTCTGACTATTAGCGAGTTGATTGATGATGGATTGGACGCCTTTGATTTCTCAGCCATTTCTGCTGATCTTTCGGCGACTGTTGACAGCAGCTTTGTGGTGACCGACGGGGTCAACACTGTCAGCCACCCAGAAAACAGTGTCGAGTATTTCTTTGCTGGGAGTGGGAATGACATT
Organism: uncultured Anaerolineales bacterium; assembly: GCA_964560795.1. Taxonomy (GTDB): domain Bacteria; phylum Chloroflexota; class Anaerolineae; order Anaerolineales; family UBA11858; genus NIOZ-UU35. The sequence goes on from CAZLNX010000104.1 coordinate 594, forward strand.
ATCCACTTTGCCGATGGTGCCCAATTCTCTGGTGGCGCGGGTGTCATGAATGCGGGTGGTGGCAACAATACTTTGGATTACATCAGCTACACCAGCAATATCTTCGTCCATCTGGCTGCCGTTCATGCCACGGGAACGGGTAAGGTGGTCAATTTCCAGAATGTGTACAGTGGCTCTGGGGATGACATCATCTGGGGCGATAGTCAAACCAATATCCTGATGGGCGGCATTGGTATGGATAGCTTCATCGGTGGCTACGGGGTGGATTACATCTTTGGTGATCCCGGTGATGACTATTTTGATACCCTGGATTATGAAGTTGATTACATCGAGACTGGCATGGGGCGGGCGACATTCGTTACCGATGCCTATGATGTCATCAACGCTGGGATTGGTGGCGGCGGTGGCGGTAGCGGAACTGGGGATGCAGGCTCCCCAGCGCCTGGCAGCGGTGGAGGTGGTCTGCAAGTTGACATCGTTCGAGGCGACGAATCGCAGTTTGTAAATCTTTCACCCACCGACCCAACGCTTTTGGTAGGTGCCCCGATCACACCTGGTATCCTCGTATCTGGAAACTCACCGGGAATTAATCCATATCTGTATCATTCGTCCAACGGCATTTTGCCCAGTCTGCACCCCTTAGCTGGTGATTATATTGAATTCCAACCAGGTGCTGGAGATTCCGCCAGATTGACGGTAAACGACCATTTTGAAATTGAAGCACTCATGCAATCATCACCTGGTAGTTTGGTCGTGAGCGGTCCCCAACAGATCAATGGTGGATTGAATACTCTCAACTTGGATACCTGGAAAGGGCAGCGGCAGGGCCAAGAGATAGAGCTTAAAGTGGGTGAGTTTGTGACAGTGAACGGCAGCACTCAATCATCAACTGGTGAGCTGAAGGTTCTATCATCGATGACGGTCGACGTGACCGGCGGGGTTGCCCGATTGGATCAGATGGGTGATGAAATGATGGTTAGTTTCGCTATCACTCCCGATATGATCCATGAAAGCGAAGCCCTGGGCATTATGTACTATGATGAGGTCAGCGGGGATTTCGTAACCCTGGATGCCAAGGTAGTATACTGGGATGCCAGTGCCAACGCAGGTTTTGGTGGATGGGTGGATGAGCCACCAACGCCAGATGCGATCGGACGCATTTACACAAATCAAACCATCACAGGTACCTTCGTGTTGGTTGGAAAAGATTAAAATGAGTTTCCTCTTTTCCTAAGATTGTAATTGATAAACTGATGGGCTTGGATTTCTGTTAATATAATATCCACAGAAGATATTTAGGGTATTGTTTTCCCTGAGCAATCAACTCTTTATTTTTGGATAGTCGAAGAAATCAATAGATCATCAAGTCCACCGTTGGACTTGCGCGTTCCTGCGGGAATTTGCGGCATTCTCTGGGTATGAAATGCAATACCGGCGGATTTGGTCCAACGTTGGACTCTAGTACATATAAAGTACAGCTCTGAGGTATCTACGTATATTCATCAAGCGGATACACATGAGTGCTTCAGTTATCGGTATGTGCTAGATAAGATATGGGGTTAGGTTAGTGAGTTGAATGTACAGGGGGATATGATAGGTTCCCTTACCAACTGGACAAGAGGGGGAGATGCCTTTCCTAATTGATAATGGATGCAATTGTCAATCGCTCGGATGCAGTTTGGATGCAGTTAGAACGTGTTCATACGAACAATTTGCACATTACGGACATCGATGCCCCCATATATTGGGGTAATACGGATTATTGTGCCCTTTGCTGTCTTGATAGTACACAATTGAGTGAGTACAATTGTGTACTATCATTTTAAGACAAGAGGTAAGTGGATGAAGAAACAACCCCGGCATCGACCCCACAGGAAGTTTGAAAATGCAAAACGACTGATCTTAGAGTGCGAATTGGATGAATGTCCGCACTGCGGGAACCAATTGAAACCCCGAAACACATGGCATATGAGGAAGACGGTCCAGACACTGGATGGGCCGCTATTTGTTGGCGGGAAGACAAAAGAATGCACTAATGAGAGATGCAGCCATCCGGACAAACATTATTATGCCAGCCAAGCTTTATTAATCAGCCTGCCGAAAAGCACATATGGATTGGATATCTTGGCCTACATTGGCTGGCAACATGAACACGAGCACAAGCAGTTGGTAGAAATCCAGCAGGAGCTGAATGAGCAGGGGATATTGATCAATGAGCGCAATACAGGAAAATTGTACCGGCAATTCCTGGCGTTCTTGGGAGCGATGAGCGAACGGACAGGACGAAGACTGGAACAGGCGGTTGATGAGCACGGGGGATTGATCTGGGCATTGGATGCACTACAACCGGAAGGCCACGGTACTTTATTGTATGTACTGTATGAAGTCTTGAGCAACACTCCGGTGGCAGCCATCCAATTGAAGCATGCAAAAACAAAAGATCTTCTCAGGTGGTTGGAGCCCTACAAAGAACTCCCTTATCCAGTTCTGGCAACCCTATCAGATGGAGAAGCTGCGATCATCGAAGCCTTAGAAATCTGCTGGCCAGAAGCCCCGCGCCAGCGTTGTCAGGCCCATTTTTTGAACAATCTTGCCGATCCAGCCCTGGTCTATGATGACGAACTGCGGAAGTGGATGCGCCAGGACCTGGGTGGTTTACCCAAAGCTCCCGAAGATTCCCCCTTTTAGATCATGATCCTGAGCTGCATCGAATGGATCAACAGATCCGAATGGCTATTCGAGATGCGGTCAATCGCAGTACTCGCAAACCATTTTCCTGGGGTGGTCTGGCTGGTTATCAGCAATTGGAAGCCATTGACCAAGCTTTGACCCAATTGACAACGATTTGTCCAGAACGCTCCTATTTCCAACAACTCTCCAAACAAGTCAAACGAACTCTCGATAAAAACCGAGCTTTGGCGGACAACGTCAAAGAAGCTCATCAGTGGCTGCGACAGATTTCTACTTGTTTACGCTATCCCCAACGATCTCACTCAGACGATCCCGTCAACAGCCGTCAAGTGGCCAGAGAAATGAAGGAACTGATCGATAGCTTCGACCCAGACCTAAAATATCAGCGCCCCCAAAGTGCCATCAAAAGCAAAATCCAACGATGCTGGAACCTGTACGGATCCGATTTGTTACACACTTATGACATTCCTGGATTACCCCCTGATAACCTGCAAATAGAGAGTCTTTTCGGACGGTTACGACGACATCAGCGTCGGGTGAGTGGCCGCAAATCTACTCGTCCACTGCGGGAATTTGGCCACTATCAAGTTCTTTTCTCCGCCGATAGTCAAGCAGATTTACTCAACCATCTTCGCACTGTTCCACTGCATGAATATCGCAAGCACCGTCAGAAGCTTGAATCTGCTGAGATCACTCGGCGATTTATGCACTGTCTTCATCGAGATGCTGAAGGCACCTTGCAACGTTTTGTGGCTACTTATGTTGACTGCACAAATCAACCTAATACTACCCCATGTATCATTTAGACAGCACAGGTTATTGTGCACCATATGTAGGGGGTGAACAATATGGACACGGTTTTGAGATAACTTACACAGAAGAGGTCGCAAGTTCGAGTCTTGTTCCGCCCACTGTCGCAAGGCTTCGCCTTGCTAACGAGAGAACGGTAACACCGTTCTCTATTTTTTAAAGGGGGGATTCTCCTTGCGCCTCTCATGAGTGGCAAGTGGCAAGTGGCGAGAGCGAGATGGGATGGCTCGCTCTCGCGCAGTCCTGTTCTGCCCATGATTTAAATGCAGGGCTTTGGCCCGCAATTAAATTTAAGAGTTTATTTTTGTAACATGAGATCATATTTTTGTGTTAGGGGGTTGTGATATAATAATTGTGACAAAAAGTACAATATGTCGCATCGAAGCCGGGTAACATCTTTGTCCGCCTGAATCCGGAATTCCCCAAACTACAAACAACCTTCATCGAAGCACATTGGACCGCTTTGTATAAATCACAATATAGGGTACTCATCTAGGATCACATTGCAACCCTTCTAACCCTGGAGAGGATACTATGAATCGTGTTAAGCCAAGGATTGGTGTGTATATTTGCCATTGCGGCACGAACATCGCCGAGACAGTTGATGTTGAGGGGGTAGTGGCGTATGCAAAAAAATTGGATTATGTTGTATTGTCGGAACAATTTGACTTTATGTGTTCAAACCCAGGGCAGGATCTTATCAAGCAGGGCATTCATGAATATGAGCTCAATCGGGTGGTGGTTGCATCTTGTTCTCCTCTGATGCATGAACGCACTTTCCAAAAAACTTGTGAAGAAGCGGGGCTGAATCCTTTTTATTTTCAAATGGCCAATATCCGCGAACAATGCTCATGGGTTATTGACGATGAAGAGCAAGCCACGGCTAAAGCCAAAAGTATGCTGGCGGCAGCCGTCAGGCGGGTAAGACATCATCGGCCACTTGAAATGCGTGCAGTGCAAATGAATTCATCAGTGTTGGTTGTGGGTGCTGGGATCGCAGGTATAGAAGCCGCCCTGAAGCTCGCTGATGCCGAAAAACAGGTGATTCTAGTTGAGAGAGAATCGAGCATTGGAGGGCACTTGGCGCAGCTATATAAAACCTTCCCCACACTCGATTGTGCATCTTGAATACTAACACCGAAGATGGTGTCCGTTGGACGCCATGCCAACATCAAACTCCTTACCTATAGTGAAGTGGACAGCGTATCGGGTCATGTAGGGAATTTTTCCATCAAAATAAAGCGAAAGCCACGCTATATTGATGAGAATTTATGCACAGGATGTGGCCAATGCGCCGACGTTTGTCCAATCGACATTGATGATTCGTTTGAGTGTGGATTGAGCAAACGCAAGGCTGTTTACCGCAATTCACCTCAAGCCGTCCCCAGTGCCTTCGCGATTGAAAAGCAAGGTATTGCGCCCTGTCGAGATGCATGCCCGACCGGTCAGCGCGCCATGGGTTATATTGCCCTTATTCGACAAAAACGCTACGCAGATGCGTATTGGGCCATCCGCAGGGAGCATCCCTTCCCATCGGTTTGCGGGCGAGTTTGCAATCATCGTTGTGAAAATGCTTGCGGCCGGGGACAGTATGATGAGCCTGTCAATATTATGGGTTTGAAAAGGTTTATATCCGATTGGGCCTATGTCAACCGTAATGAAATTCCGCATCTGAAAGAAAAATCGTTGGCCGGTACGCCGTTCTCATTGCATCCAGAGGAAACGAATAAGAATATTGCCATCGTCGGCGCGGGTCCAGCCGGTCTGACGGCTGGCCTCGATTTGGTGCGAATTGGTCATAGTGTAGTCGTGTTTGATAGCATGTCGAAAGCTGGTGGAATGATGCGGATGGGTATTCCTCCTCACCGCCTGCCCTATGAATTGCTCGATTGGGAAGTGCAGCAAATCATCGATGAGGGGGTTGAACTACGTTTGAGTACGCATGTTGATGATATTCCCGGATTGCTGGAGAACGGGTTTGACGCTGTAATTCTGGCGACCGGGGCGCATGTTGCCAGTAAGCTAAACATCCCCCATGCCGACCATCAGGACAATTGGCTGAGCCTTGATCTTTTCAAACGGGTTGCCCTGGGTGATGAACCCGACCTAGCAGGGAAAAAGGTCGCCGTGCTGGGTGGCGGCAATGTCGCGCTGGATGCCGCCAGGGTAGCCATCCGATTGGGAGAGCCAGAAGTGGGTATGATCTGCCTTGAACCTCGTGGCGAGATGCCTGGCTTTGATTGGGAAATTCAGGTAGCTGAAGAAGAAGGGGTTCAGTTGTATCCTGGAAGGGTCTTCAAAGAAATTGTCCTTCACCAGGGCAAACTGGTCGGCGTGCGATGTGTCAAAGTGAATTTTGGCGGATTTGTCGATGGCCAGCCGGTGTTCGATGAGATTCCGGATACAGAGCATACCATTCCGGCTGATCTCGTCATATGGGCTATTGGACAAAAACCGGATTTCGATTTCTTGCCACAAAATGGCAGCATTAAAATCCTGTCCTCGACCGGTATCCAGACAGATGCCGAGATGATGACCACCTTGCCTGGCGTATTTGCCGCTGGGGATGTCAATCGGGGGATGACATTTTTTGTGGTCGATGCCATTACCGAAGGCCATCGAGTGGCCCGTTGTGTTGACCGTTACTTGCGGCCAGAAGCAGGGCTCGATGAGCCAATTTCCCAGCCCGTTGCCCAAATTGACTTAGATATTATCCAATCCAGTATCGAAGTGGGCCAGGTTGACAACTCCAGACGGACACCGATTTCCTCTATTCCTCTGTCAGAAAGACGCAATAACTTTCGTGAAGTAGATCTGACCATGACAGAGGGCGAAGCAGTGCTAGAGGCTGGACGGTGTGTCCAATGCGGGACTTGCGCGGAATGTCTGGAGTGTGTGGTGGCCTGCGAGCGCCATGCCATTGACCATGAAATGCAGGAAATTGATGAAGAATATACTGTAGGCGCGATTGTCCTGGCGACCGGGTTTCAAGATTTTGATCCCATAAGTGCGCCTGAATACGGTTATGGCTTACCGAATGTAATTACGGCCATGGAATTTGAGCGCCTGATCAGTACATCTGGTCCCTCTGGGGGCAAGGTTCTACTCAAAAACGGGCAGCCCCCCCAGAAGGTGGCCATCGTGCATTGCGTTGGCAGTCGCGACAAAAAATATCATGAGTTCTGTTCGCGGGTTTGTTGCATGTATTCGTTGAAAATCGCTCAACTGGTACATGATTATGTGGATGCGGAAGTATATGAAATCTACCGTGATATGCGCACCTTTGGAAAGGGTTATGAAGAATATTTTGACCGTATCCGTCAAAAAGGTGTAAATTTCTATCATGGAAATGTGAGCAGCGTTGCCCAAGAAAATGGGCATTTAAGCGTGAGATGGGACCAAAATTTTTACAATGAACCTGATCATGTCGAAGTTGATATGGTTATTCTTGCCACAGGTTTAGAGCCTCACAGAGATGCCGAAAAAGTCGCCAGTGTCTTTGGTGTCAACCGTGGTCCAGACGGCTTCTTTTTAGAGAAGCACCCCAAGCTTGCACCCTTAGAGTCGGCCACTGATGGGATTTTTCTCGCTGGAGCATGTCAGGGGCCTAAAGATATTCCCGATAGTGTTATTCAAGCTGGTGGAGCTGCCGGAGTAGCTCTTTCACTGATCGACCAGGACATAGTTTTCCTGGAACCATCGATCGCTCAGGTCTATCCGCTGCTCTGTATGGGATGTGGACAGTGTGTAGAAGCCTGTCCTTATGAAGCCATCCAGTTGAATAATGGACACGCAGAGGTCAATTCGTTCCAGTGCAAGGGTTGTGGTACCTGTGCAGGGACTTGTCCCACCAAAGCCATGAATCTTGCTCATTATGATGATCGTCAACTAATTTCTGAAATCATCGGCGCGCTTCAATAGCCTGGCGAACAATGCGAGAATTCAAATATGAGGCTAATTGGGATTTGTCGTGGCTTAGTCACATATGATGGTCGCGTCTTGGCGGCAAAGAGCCGGTAACCTTCAAAATCAATGTAAATACGTTGGTACAAATGCTGAAGGAAGAAAATGCCATAACAACGTCGTTTGTGCACCTTGATCTTGTTGTTGAAACCTTCAACGGATTTGCTGTTATCATGGTTGATGAAGTAAGTTGGTCTAAGATATCAAGAGCGTCCTGATCGAGGTAGAGACTGTCTGGAATACTTGCCTCAAGGCGACTTTGGATTCGAACACAGGTACTCGCCGGAGTCTTCTTTCCCTTTAATTATTTTTTATTGAATTTCTTTTTGTCACTGCGCAGCTGCGTTTTAGCCCCGGTGCAACCGCGGTGCAACGCCGGTAAATCTGGGTAAAAACAATACAAAATTTGGGGGTTTGCTCGATAACTCTACAGAGAGAAATGCACTCTGTGAACACAATAGACACTATAAAATAGCGTTCGGACGCGCTTACACAGAAGAGGTCGCAAGTTCGAGTCTTGTTCCGCCCACTGACGCAAAGCTCTGCTTTGCTTACAGGAGAACGGCTACCCCATTCTCTAAGTTTTTAAAAGGGTAATTTCCTCGCTCCTCTCCTGAGTCGCAAGTGATGAGAGCGAGAGCGGTTTGCTCACTCCTTTATCCATGAACCTCGCAGCTTCGGATTGTATTCATGGAATGAAGTGGTCGAAAATGTATTGACAGACGTTATCAATACATCTACAATACTGGCAAGATAGCCAATTATATAAAAGATGACCGGCGGCGGAATCCGTCGTCATGGTCTGAGCAAAGCCTGATTTTTTTGAAATCAGGCTTTCTTTTTTCGTAACTACTAAGCCATCACCTGTGATGGCTTAGTAGTTACAATTTTAAAAGCAAAGAAACCGGTTTTTGGATTGCGCCATATGATCGAATGGCCTGATGGGGAAGTTGTTTATTTGTCTATCAGTGGGGCGCCACTCTTAGATGAGCACAATGAGGTGCTCGAGGTAATCATTTCATTTCAAGATGTGACCCAAGAAATTCAAGCCGAGGTAGCCCTCCGAGAATCTGAAGATCGCTATCGCTTGTTGGCTGAGGGGATGAATGACATCATTTGGACCACCGATATGGATATGCAGATCACCTTCATCGGACCGGCAATAGAAAAGATGCTGGGCTATTCTCCAACTGAATATGCCCAGTTGCCAATCCAAAACAGATACTCTGAAAAATCATTTCTGGAAGTGGTCAAATCGTTTCAAGAGGGCATGGCCGCTCTTGATGCCGGCGAAATCGATGCGGAGAACTTTACTCTGATTGCGGATAGAGAATTTATCGCTAAGGATGGGAAAGTAGTTTATGGCGAAGAAAATATATCTTTGATTAAAGATCATGATGGCAATGTGATCGGACTGCAGGGAGTTACCAGAGATATCTCCAGGCGTAAACAGGCGGAGGATGCACTACAGGAAAGCGAGGAACGTTATCGGGGATTGTTCGAAAGTGTCCCTGTTGGGCTTTTCCGTACTACATCCGATGGTCGGTTCCTGGATGCCAACCAAACCATGGCCGATATGTTGGGGTATCCCTCGTTAGAAGAATTACTAGAAGCTAACGCTAATGATTTATATGTAAATCCAGAGGCACGTAGGGAGCTGAGAGAACAGTTAGATCAGGATGGTGTAATCTACGCTAATCTAACCCAACATTTTCGTTACGATGGCGAAACCATCTGGATTGAGGGTTATACCCGTATCGTTCATGGTGATGATGGGATTACTTTTGAAGGTGCGGCGGTGGATGTCACGAAACAAAGAGAAGCTGAGACACTATTACAAGAAAGCGAAGCACGCTACCGTGCCATTGTAGAAGATCAAACTGAACTCATCGCCAGGGGATTACCAGATGGCACTGTGACTTTTGTGAATGAAAGTTATTGTCGATACTACAATCAACCCTACGAAGAATTGGTTGGCAAAAAGTTCTTCTCACGATTGAAGAAAGAAGATCAGGAGAAGGTGAAGCAAAATCTTCAATCGCTAACTCCAGAGAACCCAGCTTCCTTAAATGAGCACGGAGTTGTTCTGGCAAATGGGGAATTGAGATGGCAGCAATGGATTGACCGGGGTGTTTTCGACGATAGCGGAACGCTGATTGAAATTCAATCTACAGGTCGTGATATTTCCGAGCAGAAGCGCTCAGAGATGGCCCATAATCAATTGTTGGCAGAATTTGAACACCGAAATTTGCTGCTGCAAACGGCTGCTGATGTATCGAAATCGGTAAGCGCGATTCTTTCACCCGATGAATTAATCCAGCACACAGTAGATCTTATTCAAAGTAGATTTGGATATTACTATGTGGGTATTTTCCTGGTCAATGAAGAAGGAGATTATGCTGTTCTCAGAGCTGGAACGGGTGAAGCGGGAAAACAAATGTTGGAGATCAACCACGAGCTTGCAGTTGGCGGCGAGTCCATGATTGGTTGGAGTGTTGACAATGCCCAGGCACGCATTGCCCTCGATGTTGGTACCGATGCTGTCTGGTTTGATAATCCTTATTTACCAGAGACACGCTCAGAGATGGCATTGCCTCTAGTCGTTTATGACGAAGCCATTGGGGCACTCACAGTTCAGAGTGAAGAAGAAGAAGCTTTTGCAGATGAGGATATCGCTGTCTTGCAAACCATGGCAGACCAACTGGCGATAGCAATTCAAAATGCGCGTCTCTTTGAAACATCCCAGCGCGAAATCTCCGAACGCCAACGAGCAGAGCAGTTATTGCGTGTGCTAAATCAGGCTGCATTGGCGATGGAAAATTCATTTGAGCCTGATGAGATTTTTGCTGCGTTTGCTGGTGAGCTCAAAAAGGTTGGTTTTTCTTGTATTGTTTTGCCAACCGATCATCAAAAAAAATCCTTGTTTACCGAATTCTTGGGCTTTGAAAGTAAAGCACTCAAGGCAATTGAGAAGTTAGTTGGGATCAGCCATAAAGATTTCTCCATCTTGGTTGAAAAATCCGGATTAATAGGCAAAGTCGTAAAAAATCGTAGGGCTGAATTTATTGATGATGCAACAGAATTGTTGAAACTCTGGGTGCCGAAAGTTGATCCAAAACATGTTGAAAAAATCGCCGAGATGCTCAACATCACCAGAGCGATTGTTGCTCCTCTGGTAGTCGAAGATAATGTAATGGGCGTATTGTCTATTCAGGCAGATGACTTGAACGAAGAAGATATTCCTGCAATTACTGCATTTGCCAACCAGGTAGCGGCATCCTGGCGAAAGGCGCAATTGTTCCAACTGGCGCAAATTGAAATCGCTGCTCGTAGAGACGCGGAAAAACAGCTCCGATTGCAGGCTACAGCTTTGGAAACGGCGGCGAATAGCATCATCATTACAGAAAATGATGGCACAATCTTGTGGACGAATCCTGCTTTCACAGAGCTGACTGGTTATGATCCGGGAGAAGTCATTGGTCGTAAACCTAGCTTGCTGAAATCTGGATTACATGATGATCAGTTTTATGAAGACATATGGGGCAAAATCCTTTCTGGTGATGTGTGGCGTGGTGAACTCACGAATCGCAGAAAAGATGGCAGTTTGTACACAGAGGAAATGACAATCACCCCAGTCATGGAGGCGGATGGCGAAATCACCCATTTTGTTGCCATCAAACAGGACATATCCGAACGCAAACGAGCCGTAGAAGCGCTGCAAGAGTCTGAAGAGAAATTCGCCAAGGCTTTCCGTTCCAGCCCTTTCCCCATTATCCTTTCAAGATTTGCTGATGAACGCATAATTGATGTCAATGAGAGCTTTAGCCAAATCACTGGTTATCAAAAAGATGAAGCCATCAATCAAACTCTAATGGATCTTGATCTTTGGGTAAACTCTCGAGACTCGCGGGTTGTCGAAAAGCATTTCCGAAAAAACAAGGGGTCACTGAGGGATCTGGAGTTACCCTTCCGTATGAAAAATGGAGAGGAGAGGCTCTTCCGTTTATCAGTTGATGCCATTGAGGTCACTGGGGAGCAATGTGTGCTAACGGTCGCTGAGGATATTACAGAGAAGAGAGCTGCCGAAGAACAAATTCGGTTGCAGGCTTCGGCGCTGAACGCAGCTGCGAGTGGGATCATCATCACGGAGCTGGATGGAAAAATCTTGTGGGCTAATCCAGCTATGGAGTCATTGTCGGGCTATGATCTGGACGAAATCATTGGGAATAAGCCAGATGAGTTATTCAGTTCAGGAGAGCATGATGAGTTCTTTTACCAGGAAATGGATCAAACCCTGGCAGAGAAGTTGATATGGCAGAGTGAAATTGCCAATCGCCGCAAGGATGGTAGTATCTATTTCGAGGAACAAACCATCGCGCCTGTGCTGGATGCCGTGGGCGAGTTGACGCATTATATTGCGGTTAAACAGGATATTACTGCGCGTAAGCGGGCAGATGAAGCTTTGCGCTCCTCGGAAGCAAAATTTGCCACAATTTTCAAGGCTAGCCCCAGCCCCCTGGCTATCACAACTTTTCCGGAAGGCAAATTCATCGATGTGAATGATAGCTTCACGCAATACTCGGGTTTTCATCGTGACGAGGTTATTGGTCGTACGGACCTTGAGATTAAGTTTTGGATTGACCTCGATGATCGGAATAAATTACTCCAGCTACTCCAGGAAGATGGCTTTGCCCGAAATCTTGAGTTTGATTATCGTCGCTCTGAAGGAATTGGAACGACCCTCTTATCTGGAGAATTTATTCAACTAGATGAACAACCTTATTTGCTGGTTGCCATGCAGGACATCTCAGATCGCAAACGGGCGGAAGCTGAGATCCAACAACGTTCTCGACAATTGGCAGCGCTGGTCCAGATGGGGCAAGCAGTTACCTCCTCGTTGGAGTTAGATGAAGTTCTCAATCAAGTGATCAACTTGGTGCCCTCATTAGTCGACGCTGAAGGGGTGTCGATACTGCTGCTTGAGGGGCAGGATGAACTTGTCTTTGCGGCAGTGAGTGGCTCAGGCGAGGAAGGCTTGCGAGGACAACGTATGCCAGTAAATGTTGGTATTGCTGGTGGAGTGATTCAAACTGGCCGCTCCATGCATATCAGGGACATAAAAGAGCAAAGCCAGATCTATCGTGATCTGGAGCCGTTAAGCGACTATCATACCCAATCGCTCCTGGCGGTACCCCTCTCGTTAGGTGACGAAATTATTGGCGTGATGGAAGCGGTCCATTCGCAAACTGGGATGTTTAGTGATGATGATTTGCTTATGTTGGAGGCTATCGCCAATGGGGCATCAATTGCCATTGGAAATGCTCGCCAACATGAGAATATTCAGAGACGTTTTCAAGAGAGCCAGACCATGGCGATCATCACCCAGGCTCTGACCGAAACGCTTGATCTTGAAGAAGTGTTGCAGCTAATTGGCGAATCTGCAGGCCAGGTGATCCCCTCGGCAGAGAGGACCGTTATTCATTTGTTGGATGACGAAAAGCAGGCCTTATGGCCAACTGTAGCGATTGGTTTGGATGAATTAGGCCAACCGGGTTTTAATCTTCGCGTCGGGGAAGGTATTGCCGGGGCGGTTATTGCAGAAGGGTCCACAATCAATGTAGGTGATATTAAAAATGATCCGCGCTACCTGCCTTTGGGAAAATCTACGCATTTGCAATCCTTGATGGTCGCACCTGTCCTTAGTGGGCAACGCAGGTTAGGAACGATTAGCGTACAAAGTACCGAAGACGATGCATTCTCACTCGATGATGAGCGCATGTTAACGACATTGGGTTTTCAGGCCTCTGTCGCAATTGAGAATGCGCGCTTGTTCGAGACTGAGCGACGGCGCAGTTCTGAACTCGAAACTTTGCGCCAGGCTAGTTTGCAGCTAACCTCCACGTTGGAATTGCAGCCAGTTTTAGAGGCTATTCTCACGTACGCACTAAAGCTGGTGGATGCTGATGATGTACACATTTTCCCTTACGATGGTGAGCGGCTGACCTTTGGCGCAGCGCTGTGGGCTGGTGAACATCAGCAAGAGCCCTATTCTGAACCTCGACCTGATGGATTGACTTACAATGTCGCCCAAAGTGGGGAACGAATCGTTGTTCAGGATTTTGCAAAACACCCCCTCTTCTCAGATCAATCCTGGCATGGCGCAATAATCGGTTTGCCTCTGCGCATCGGCGAAGAAGTGCGCGGTGTGATGAACATCGCCTTTGATGAACCCCATATATTCGATGAAGATGAACTTCGCGTCCTAGAGTTGCTGGCTGACCAGGCCGCGGTGGCTTTGGAGAGCACGCGCTTGTTCGAGGCCGAACGCCAGCGTGCTGCCGATATGGCTGCTCTGGTGGATGTGGTTGCTGCTGTCAATGCCTCCGTTGATTTCACTCAGACTCAAGAAGTGATCTTGCGTCTAGTTGCTCGGACAAGCGATGCTTATCGTGCAACTCTCTATTTGATTGACGATACTTCTGGGCGACTTCTTCCAACTGCAACGGAAGTTGCCTATGGTCAAAGAGGTTTAGGAGACTGGGATGAATTTCAGGATTTTTCAGCAAGTATTGATTTAGGATCGATCCAAGTTGTTCGTGAATTGATGGCTGGGGATGAGGGTGTAATTCTTGATGGTCCAGAAGCCCTGTCCCTACTCCCTCGGCAACTAATTGAGTCTTATGGAACGACTGGCTTGTTGGCGGCCCCGGTGATTTCCAGTGGTCGCACACTTGGATGTCTGGTCCTGGATAACATTGATCCCGAAAAGCGATTCTCAAAGAGATATGCTGATCTGGCCATGACCATTGCGAACCAATTAGGGACAGCTATTGAAAAGGCAAAGCTTTTCGAAGACGAGCGAATTGCCCGTGAACAATCGGAAGCACAGGCTGCTGAATTAATTCTACGAGAACGACATCTACGATTGCTAAACGATATCACCCGCGCGGCTCTCGAAGCATTACCATACCAAGAAGTGCTCCAGAATATCGCTGACCAGCTAGGAGAATTACTTGATGCCGATAGTTGTTATATTGCGTTTTGGGATGAAGAGAAAGGCATATCTAGTCCCGCGGCGGCATACGGCCCATTAAGAGATTCCTATGTTACGTTCACTTCAGAGCCCAATGAGAAGACGCTGACACAATCTGTTCTCGAAGCTGCACATCCGATTGCTGTTCTGGATGTACATGACACTTCTTATATCGACCCTAGTATTGCTGCCAAATACACATTTAAGTCGGCACTTGGCTTGCCCTTGATTGTTGGTGATCAAAAGCTGGGCGCGGCTACCATAGCATTCGATAACCATCATGAATTCACTCCTGATGAAATTGCTCGCAGCGAGCAAGCGGCTGGGCAAATAGCTCTGGCAATAGCCAAAGCGAAGCTGCTTGAAGAAACGCAGCGCCAATTTGGCGAGTTGTTCATCCTTCACACCGTAGCCACCGCTGCTTCGGAAGCAACGGATGAAGACGAGTTGATCGGGCGTATTACTCAGGTGATTGGAGAAACAATCTATCCAGATAGCTGTGGTGTGCTATTGTTAGATGAAGCGGCCGGAGTGCTGCGCGTTCATCCTTCATATCGAGGAGTTGATGAAAAAGCCAAGAAGATTGCTGTTGTGGTGGGACAGGAAGGTGTGACTGGCCAGGTGGCGGCGATGGGCCAACCCCGGCTCGTATCTGATGTTACTGAGGAACAAATCTATCTAAAGGTGTTTCCTGACACTCGCTCCGAATTGTGTGTGCCACTCAAGATAGGGGATAATGTAATTGGGGTGATAAACGCTGAGAGTACCCGGCCAGACGCTTTCAGCGAAGGAGACGAACGCTTATTGGTGACGATTGCGGGGCAGCTAGCAACCGCGATTGAAAGAGTTCGCTTATTCCAAGCCACCCAACGCCAATTGCAAGAACTAAGTGTGCTGCATGCAGTAACCGCTGCCAGTGTCGAGGCGACAACCGAGGATGAACTCTTTGAACGCGCCACACAGATCATTGGAGATTCACTTCAGCTTGATAACTTCGGGGTAATGATCGTAGATGAATCTTCTGGGGATCTTCATCATCATCCTTCCTATCGGGGAGATAGCTCTATTGTTATCCCGCGCGGAAAAGGTATCACCGGACGCGTGATTGAGAGTGGAAAACCCTTGATGGTACCTGATGTGTCGCTGGAGCCAATCTACTTTGGAATTGAAGAGGATACACAATCTGAATTGTGTGTTCCACTCATCATTGGAGAACGAGTCATTGGTGTGATCAACGCCGAAAGCTCAAATCTTGACGCTTTCAGCGAAGCAAATGAGCGCTTGATGATGACCATTGCTGGGCAATTAGGTACAGTGATGGAAAGGGTGCGCCTATTTGCCGAAACTGAACGACGGCTGAGAGAACAAACAGCACTTAGAGAGGCTGGCGCGGTTATTTCTTCTACCCTGGAACTGTCGGCTGTGTTGGAGTTAATTGTCGAGCAGGTGTGCCAATCACTCAATGTGACTAGTTCCTATATTATGGGCTATAACCCGGAAATTGGTGGTTCAACGGTGTTAGCTGAGCATATTTCTGAAGATGCCGTTGATGCCGAAAAATTATCTGATCTAGGTGAAATATTCACAGAAGAGGATGATGAATTTATTGAACTCTTGTCGAGCGGACGTACGGATATCTCCTATTATGATGATACTGATCTTGATGATATAGTACGAAGCCACATGGTTGAATTTGGCGCAAAAACCGTTCTGTATGTTCCCTTATTAGCCAAAGAACAGTTGCTTGGATATGCGGAAATTTGGGAAAGTAGGCAGCGGAGAGATTTTTCCGATGATGAGATTGCTCTTGCCCAAGGCATCGCCCAGCAGGCGGCTATCGCTATCGAAAACGCGCGTTTATTTGAATCAGAGCGGGTTCGCCGGCATGAAGCCGAAACATTACGCGGCCTAACTACCGCGCTGGCATCATCCCTTGAGCTAGAGCGTGTTTTGGAGATGATCCTGACTAGTCTTGGACGAGTGATTTCATTTAACAGCACAGCGGTCTTCCTTGAGAAAGGAGATGTTCTAGAAGTTGTGACCGGAATGGGCTTTGATATTCCAGAAGAAATTATAGGAAAAACGATTCCGAGTACTTCATTAATATTCCAAGAACTTCAACAGAAAAAAACACCTCTAGTTATTGATGATGTGTCCAAAGATTCTAGCGATTTCCTGAGACTGCGCTCAGTAAAAAAAGCCCTGCGGGCA
>CAZLNX010000105.1:0-17285 GCA_964560795.1 uncultured Anaerolineales bacterium
TGCTCCATCGTATCCATGCTAGGCCCTTGGAGCTTGTCATATTTGCCCTCCGCGGACAGCTGATCCTCGGGCAAGAGCCGGTGGATCAGGTTGGTCAGGTACGCGGGGGTTTGCGAGGGTTCACCTTGGTTATGGGTTGAATTCTGTCCCGATGGTACATGAGACACCGCTTCCATAGTCTTGATGCTCGGCCCTTGAAGTTTGTCATATTTGCCCTCCGCGGCCAGCTGATCCTCGGCTTGTAAGCGGCTCAACAGGTCGTCAAGGTTTAATACAGGTTGCTGCTTTTCGCCGGGTTGGGGATAGTCTCCCAAGCGTGCCCAAACACCGGGCGCAACCTGGACCAATCTTTCACGGTCACTTCCATCCATATGTTTAAGTTGATTGGCGTAGGCTTCCGCTTTTGCTTTCTCGGCAGCCGCTTCCTGTGCTCGAACGGCAGCGGCAATGCGGGCGTTGTGGATGATAGCGCGCGCCTGTTTGATATCCATATTGACGTTGCCGCCCACGGCGGCGATCTGCTCGCGCACTTGGGCATCGCTCAGGTCGGCGGCGAAGACACTGGGGGCATTTGGTGTCGGCTGTGTCGGTTGTTGCACCACTGGCTCCCCGGACTGCTGCGAAATATTACTCTTGACTACTACCGGCTGGCGTGAGGTGACGGCGATGTTGCGCCGATCCTCCTGATGGTCGTGATCATTGGATGGGTTCCGTTGACGTTTGGCGGCAGGTTTGAGGCTGGCACCGGAATTGACCGGTGCAGGTTGCTGCTGATTGTGCGCTGTAACCTGTGCATTCCAGCGAGCCGTACTCGCCTTGGCGGCACGCTCTTTATTATAAGTTTCAGCCATTGCATTCCAGCGAGCCGCACTGGCTTGTGCTGCGGTGGAGTTTCGTCCCCCACCGATTCCTTTACGTCCAGGATTGGTCAGGGCGCTGCGCAGCAGGCCGATCAGCCTTTGGATGCGCAGTTGAATGGATAACAACAACGACATTTTGGCGTTGTACTGCTGCTGACGCTCTACTTGCCAGACCTGGTTTTCGGCTTTGCTCAAGGATTTTTGGACATCTGTAACCAGCGTATCGTCTTTCTGCCGGGCAGCATTGGCCAAACCAAGCACCTGGCTCTTGGCCTGGCTGAGTTTGTTCTGGGCTTCATTCTGCCTCATTTGAGCATAGTCTTTCGCTTGCTGGATAAGCAGTTGAGCCTGGTTGCGAGCCTGTTGGAGATTTTTCTCCGTTTTGGCCTGGGTCTCATTGCCATGGTCTTTCCAGTAATCCGCATAGCTGCGGGCCATCAACTTGGCCTGGATTAGTTCCTTTTCAGCCTTGGCGACAAGCTGATGGCCTTTCGTGCGAAACTGTTTGATATTGCCTTGCATCTGCCCTCGGGCATTGTAATAATTCATGCGAGCTTGTGCCCGCATTTGGCGGCCCTGATTTCGTGCCATCAGGAGGTGCTGGTAGCTGCATCGCCGCCCCCAGGCTTCTAAGGCTTTGGCCTTTTGTTCTGTTAGGCTGATGTTTCGTTCGGCGGCCCGCACCCGGCTGACGCCTGCCCGATAGGCCGTGTCCAGCCACTCCTTGGCTTGATCTTTGGCGCGCAAGACCTTGTTCTCGGCGGCCCGGATCCAGCCCTCACTTTCTTTCTGTGCTGCCTCTCGCCAGCGGCTGGCCTGTTTCTGAGAGGTTCGGGATGCGGCCTCGGCTTGCTCTATGAAAGTGCCCGCTTCGAGGTCTGCCCTGGCGATCAGTTTCTTGTTGTCCTTCTGCACCTGGGACAATTTGCGCTGATGGTTATCCGTCAGTATTAATCCAGCGCGAATTTCGGCCGGGAGTGATGACCACTTTTTGGCAAGCTGTGCCTCCCACAAGCGCTCCCTGCGCTCTGCTTCCCAGATCTGACGCTGAGATACGTTCAGGGCTGCTTGCGCTTTGGCGACTAGCTGATCCCCCTGCTGACGGGCTGCGCTGATCAAACCAAGCCCCTTACTTTTGGCCTGCTTCAGATTGTTTTTGGCTTGATTCTTCAGAGCGTTTGCGCGTTCATTGGCCTGCTGGAGGCGTTGCTGGGCCATACTGCGGGCCTGATCGAGCCCTTTTTGAGTTTTGGCTACCAATTCGACACCCTGCGCCCGCCAGTGAGACACATGCTGATTGACTCTCTCTTTTGCGTGGCGAAGTCCTCCCTGGGCTTTTGAGACCAGCTGATGGCCTTGATGTTGCCAGTGGCTGATGTGGTTGCTCATGTGCCTGCTGGCATTGCGTAGACCAGCTCGAGCCGCAGCACGTAATCTGCGACCCTGATTGCGTGCCCAATAGAGATGCCAACGGCCAACTCGACGCCCCCATCTTTCTAGCCATCTGGCCCGAGCTTCCGCTCTGGCGGCAGCTCGCTGGGCGGCACGAACCCAGCTGTAGCCCACGCTGTGCGCCGAGGATAACCAACTCCTGGCTTGATCCTGCGCGCCCTTGAGCTCAAGCTGGGCGTCGCTGAGCCAACTTTCTCCTTCCGTTTGGGCTTTCTCCAGCCAACTGGCAGCCTGAGTTTGGGAACGCCGGTGTTCGGCTTCGGCTTTGGCAATCAGGGGACGGCCCTGTGCTTTGGCCTGGGCGATGATCTGCTGGCCCTCAATTTGAGCATGCGCCAATTCGCCCTCAGCGCTCTTTTCCATCTCCTTGCTGCGCTGCTGGGCTTGCTGGATCAGCAATTGGGCCTGGTTCTGGGCGCCCTTGAAATTGTCTTGCGCAGAGCGGATCTGCTTGTGATCGCGATTGCGAATTTCCTTGCGCCAATCGGTTCCTTTGTCTGGCAGCATCTGCACCTGCCAACTCATCAAACCGCTGATGGGTGGCGATTGCCCGGTCCCTTTTTGAGTGGCTTTTGTGGGGGTTGGTTTTGCACTGGGCAGATGGGAAGCCGTAGTCTTCTGGGTCAAGGCTTCCTTTTTTCGCTTACTCGATAATGTAGCCATTTGCCGCCAAAGCTGCGAGGACAGCACACTTAGTGCTGACAAGCCGCTAAACACACCCATCCACTTTTGCATTGGATCGACTGAGCCCGCGGCCAGTTTCCGCGCAATGAACATGCCGGAGTTGC
The DNA here is from genome assembly GCA_964560795.1 of uncultured Anaerolineales bacterium. Classification (GTDB taxonomy): domain Bacteria; phylum Chloroflexota; class Anaerolineae; order Anaerolineales; family UBA11858; genus NIOZ-UU35. The sequence goes on from CAZLNX010000105.1 coordinate 3,101, forward strand.
CCTGGCGATTCCAATCAGCCAAAAATTGTTCTGCGGCTGCCGTCACTTTTCCCTGCGCCGGGTCATTGTAGCTGATCCACTTGCCATCGTCCGAAACGCCGGTCACGGTCACGAAGTGCCCTGGCTGCCCCTCGCCATGGGTCCCTAAGGACACCACCACCGGATGTTCCTGCTGCAACTGCGCACGCAGTTTCGCCAAGGTCCAATCGTGAAAGGCATACGATCCCGCATAGCCATACTGGCGAGCAAGATAGGCCAGTTCTTCGACGCCCGTGCCCCAGTGATAAAACATGCCTGCTTGCGCCAGATTGTTGAGCAACTCGCTGGAGGAGGGTGCCAGGTTTTCTTGGGCACCCTGTGCCAGGAAATCCATCGCCATCCCCAGGGCATGAATTCCGCAGGCTGTTTCATCCGACCCCTGGTAGCGCAAAGGTACCGCCAGCTTATTCTTTAAATTCGGTGTTTGGGAGTTTCCTGTTTGCGATATGCCCACCGTTGGCGGCGCGGCCACATCTAAAGGCTGCACAATTCCAGTCGCTTCGATTTCACTCAATTCTCCCTGCTCAGGTTCCGGATCGGGATTGACTCCGGTGATATCAGGAGCCGTGATGCGACCATCTGGCTCGGAGGGGGGAGGCTCATCCTGCGCAAATACGAACACAGGCATAGCCATTAAAACCAATACAACGAATGCCAACAAAAAACGATTATGCTTAAACATACGATCCTCCTGTGGAATGGAGAGGGTCCCCGGTGTATGCAGCGTTGGTGGATTGAAATTACATGAACCCCGGAAAATATTTAGAATGCTAATTGACTAGCGCCTGAGAACTGATGATACCCATTATATAGATAATCTGCAATGGAGTCAAACTAAATGCGCAATTTTACGAATTCTTTATGAAAATTGATATAGAATGAATTCGCTAAAGGAAATCAACTTTGTGACCTGGCATCGTTGCGATTATTGAAATGAGAACGAACTTGCCAAAAAAAAGATTAATTAGCAAAAGTGCAAATCTGGAAACAAAAAAACGAAGACCTGTAGGCCTCCGTTCTTTATCGCTGGTAGCGTAATTTCTTTGAACTATGGGTTCAGAACTGCTTGAACATATTGCGCCGTGCCTCTTGAATATGGGCTCGAGTTAATGTTTCTGCGTTATCGCTGTCGTTTCCAAGGATCGCATTGGCAATATCCATATGTTCCTGGGTGCCCTGAATGAGATAGTGTTCGTTGTAGTAATCTTGGAAAACAATCCCTATGACCCGGTTCCGAGCCTGAAGCACCAATTCGCCCAATAATTGATTGGGGCTATTTTTGCACAGAATCTCGTGCCAGATCGTATCGGCTTTGGACCATCTTTGACGATCGCCATTTTGGGCTGCTTTTTCCATTTCTTTGGTAGTTTCCAACAAAGTCTCGCGCGCCTGGTTGGGCAATCCGCCAGCCGCAAGACGGGATAGCTCGGGTTCCAATAGTTCACGAATATGAAGCGCGTCTAATACCTCTTGAATGGAAGGGGCGGCTACGGCAATGGCGCGTCCAGGAATGACTTGTAGTAAACCTTCCTGGGCCAGCCTTCGAATAGCTTCGCGGACAGGGGTTCTGCTTATTCCCAAAGCTTTGGATATGCGACCTTCTGAGAGCAGGTCCCCAGGGTGAACTTCGGTTTGCTTCAAGGCAATTTTTAGTCGCTCGTAGGCAACCTGATGGAGCAGGCGCGAGTCCGTCCCGTCGATCGGCGCCATACTTTCAATAAAAACTTCTAAATTATCCATGGATTGAGTCATATTCGTACACTGTAGTCGGTGATTTCAAATGAGAGAAACTGCACAATTGAACTTAATTTCTCAGATTTTGTCAAGCAATAACTCTCAAGTTCGGGCAAGAGTTCGGACATGTCATTACGAACCCCTGGGCTGGCGCGCTCGCCATGACAGAAAAATATTAAGTTTTCTGGGATTTGTCCGATCGTTTGTCCCAATGTCAGATAACTCCTGACGTGATCCATGCCTCTTGACAATATCAATTCTGGGGTTAGAATATTCGTACTTATTTAAATAAGTGAAGTAAGTTCGAAAAAATATTGATTAATCGTGCCAATGGATTAACCATCTTTTGATGGGGTTTCTATCTCGATACCGAAGAATGTCGATAAATCGTGAACTACGTTGAGAGTGCAATCATCAAAACTGTCCGAAAAAACGGACAGATAACTCGCTCGGAGTTGGCGCTCCACTTGGGGTATTCACGCGCTGCCATGACCGGGTTCGTCAGCAATTTAATGGAAGAAGGTATTCTGGCGGAAGTAGGAACCGGAGCTTCAAAAGGGGGACGAAAACCGCTTATTTTAGAGATCAACGGCGATTATGGCTTCATTCTCGGATATGACATTGGGGCTACGAGCATTGATATTGCACTGGCAAATTTTAAAGGGGATATTCTTGAGCATTGCGCTGAATCAGCCAATGTGCGCGATGATGCAGTTGATGTTCTCGGGCGATGCAATAGTTTGGCCTTGGCGCTGTTGAAAAAAAGTGGCGGCAAATATTCTCAAGTTTTGGCAGTTGGAATTGGTGTCCCTGGCCCCGTTGAGTTTTCAAAGGGCATATTGATCGCACCTCCTTTGATGCCAACCTGGGAGAATTTTAGAATTAAAGATTTCACCCGAGAAACATTCCAAAATGCCGTCGTTGTTATCGATAATGATGTAAATGTGATGGCTATTGGCGAAGCAAAAGCGGGCGCGGGGAAGAATGTCAATAATTTCATCTTTGTAAAAATAGGTACCGGTATTGGCTCTGGGATTTTTGCCAATGGAGAGATTTATCGTGGAACGATGGGCGCGGCAGGAAATATTGGCCATATCGCAGTTGCCAGCACATACCACGCTACCTGCCACTGTGGTCACATGGATTGTTTGGAAGCTTTAGCAGCTGGCCCGCCTATTGCTAATCGGGGCAAGGAAGCTGCTGAACATGGGGATAGTGATTATCTATCAGAGAGATTAAAGCTGCAGGACGGAAAACTTACGGCAAAAGATATTAGTGATGCTGCCGCCACGGGAGATTTGGTGGCAATATCTATCATTCGAGATAGTGGGGGAATGATCGGTAGTGTGCTGGCAGGTTTGGTCGAATTTTTTAACCCCGAATTGATCCTTATCGGTGGAGGCGTGAGCAATATCGCCAATGATCTACTCTCGACTATCCGACAGGGAGTTTTGCTGCGAGCAAACCCCTTGTCAACTCGTGATTTGCGGATTGAATTCTCTTCGCTAGAAGATCAGGCAGGTGTCATTGGGGCGATCTGGTTGACCTTTGACCAGATCTTTGACGTAGAGATGAGGGGAGATGCGAGATGACAAAACTTGAGTAACGCGGATAGAAAAATATTTTTCATCTGGCTGGATCATGAGAATTAAACTTGTGGATTATGAAAATTTTAAGTTTGTTCGGTTGACAAGTGAAATACTTTATGTATAATGTCAAAATACAACCTGTATACAGCCCATATATCGGAAGAACACAACTTTTGCTTTTCATGGATGATCCCATAAAGATTTCCCAAGAACAGCGTGACCAAATATCGGCAGAATCTCCCCGTTTGCTCAGCGAAGTGGCTTACGAGCGAATAAAGGATGCCATTCGAAATGCCGATCTCGAACCTGGGCAACCCCTTTCTGAAACAAAATTATCAAAATTATTAGGCATCAGCCGAACGCCGGTGCGTGAGGCGATTCACCAATTGGCGCAAGAAGGATTAGTACAGATCATTCCTGGGCGGGCGGTGACAGTTGCCTCATTATCTGTTCAAGAGGTCCTGAGTGCCGTACATGTGCGGGCAATCCTGGAGCCTGAGGTCGTCAGATTGGCCGCTGTGTCGATTTCACCAGAAGATCTAGAAGCTCTCTGGAGTGTTTTGGCACAAATGGAAGAAGCCATTGATGACGAAGATCGAATTGCCTGGGCCAAAGCAGACACCAGGTTTCATGAAATATTAAGTGCTTCCTGTCCTAACAAGCTTCTGGGGGATATGGCAATTCAAGTCCGAAATCGGATTTCGTATTTATCCTCTGATAATCAAACAGGTCAAAAACGCATGCGAGCCTGTACCCAAGAGCACAGACAAATCGTTGATGCAATTGCTGCTGGGGATCCTCAAACAGCTGAACAAACCATGCGTGATCATCTAACTATGCTTCGAGAAAGTTTTTTCCGGCGGCTAACGCTTACTTGAGAATTATGATCGAGAAGCATAAATCCAAACTGCCTGGATTTTCTGGGTTTTGAAAGGAGGTGAGGTGCCCAAAAAATCAAAAAACAAACCATCTACTCGTATCTATCAGTTAACCTCTTACCTTTTGAAATATAGGAGAAGAACATTATGTCGAAAAGATTAATTGTTATATTGATGCTCAGCCTGGTCTTCATTTTGGCTGGTTTCAAAGCAGCCGATTCGCACGTTGAAGAGGTTTCAATCCTCTGGGCGCAATGGGACCCGGCAGACTATCTGCAGCAGATTGCGAATATGTATGAAGCTGAAACAGGCATCAAAGTGACCATCGTACAGGAACCTTGGGGTTCCTTCCAGGACCGCTTCTTCACCGAAATGGCTGCTGGTGGTGATGCCTGGGACATGGTTGTTGGTGATAGCCAATGGTTGGGCGCAGGTTCAACCCAGGGCCACTATGTGGACCTGACCGAATTCCTGACCAGCACCGGCATTGCCGACACGGTTACCCCCGCCACCCTGACCTACTATGGTGAATATCCGACTGGATCTGGTAACTATTGGGCTTACCCCACCGAGGGTGATGCTGATGGCTGGGCCTACCGCAAGGACCTCTTCGAGGATCCCGATGAAATGGCCGCCTTCGAAGCCGAATATGGCTATGCTCTGGATGTCCCCGCAGACTACTCTCAGTTCACAGACATCGCAAAATTCTTCACTCGACCAGATGAAAACCTGTATGGCGTCGCCATCTACGGCCAGAACGGTTATGACTCCATGGTGATGGGTGTTGAAAATACCATGTTTGCCTGGGGCGCTTCCTGGCAGGACGCAGACAACAATGTTGATGGTGTAGTCAACAGCGAACGTGCCGTTGAAGCACTTGAGGCTTACAAAGAACTCTTCGAATGCTGCAATCCTCCTGGAATGTCGGCGGCCTTCTTCACCGAGACCAATGACGCCTTCATCAGCGGCCAGTCCGTGATGGCAATGAACTTCTTCGCTTTCTTCCCCGCACTTGCCAATCCCGATGTCAATCCTTATGCTGAAGGCACTGGCTTCTTTGCCAACCCCGCTGGCCCTTACGGTGACCGCGGCGCGGCTCTGGGTGGCCAGGGTATGAGCGTAATCAATTACATTAGTGACGAGCGCAAAGCGGCTGCTTTGGACTTCATCGAGTGGTTTGCCCAAGAAGAAATTCAGCTAGAATGGGCCGCCCTGGGTGGCTACACCTGCAATGCCAATGTGCTCGAATCTGACACCTTCTTGAATGCTACTCCATTCAACCCGGCCTTTGCTGAGACCATGACCATCGTCAAAGACTTCTGGAATGTTCCAGTCTACGATCCTCTGCTGCAGTCCGCTAATAAAGAATTTGGCGCCTACATCATTGAGGGTATCGGTACAGCACAAGAAACAATGGATAATGTTGCTGCACAGCACACCGAAATTCTTACGGAAGCTGGCATTCTCGAATAAGCATCCATTGAAAAACTGTAGGTAAACTCAGTCTACAGCATTTAGCAACCATTGGAGAGGCGGCTTTGGCTGCCTCTCCAATAAAAATGAAATAGAGAAAGAGGACGACTTATGCCCTCAACCAATGCACAAGCATTATCAGAGCAGCGGCGCCCGCAAATGAGTGATCGCACGATCCAAAACTTGTTTATCTGGCCTACTTTGATACTGCTAATTATGATCAATGTTTTTCCGTTATTTTACAGTTTATATTTGAGCTTTACCGACTACTCGGCTATTGCCCGCCAGGCTCCAACATGGATTGGCTTTGCCAATTTTGCTGAGGTGCTCAACGATGAGCAGTTGTGGCAATATTTTGCTACAACGGGTCGCTTCGCATTTCTCACAGTGGGTTTGCAGACACTGCTTGGGTTTGGCCTGGCAATGCTTGTGCGGGAGAAATTTGCAGGCAGCGGCATCATCACGACACTCATCCTTATCCCGATGATGCTTTCGCCTGTGGTGGTCGGCCTCTTTTGGAAATTGATGTATAACCCCACCTTTGGGTACCTGAATTTCCTGCTCGGCTTTACTAATCCGGCGATTGCCCCGGATTGGTTGGCAAGTCGTATAGGCAATCAACCGACGCCGGGCCTGGCATTATGGTCTGTTGTGCTGGTCGATGTGTGGATGTGGAGCCCCTTTGTGATGCTCCTGGCACTCTCCGGCTTGAAAGCCATCCCCGAATACCTTTATGAAGCCGCAGCGATTGACCGTGCCAGCCCCTGGTTCCAGTTCTGGCGCATCACAGTGCCTCAGGTTGCCCCATTGTTGTTGATCGCGATCTTGTTTAGGACGATTGAAGCTTTCAAAGCATTCGATCTGGTCATGGGGATGACGGGAGGAGGGCCGGGTGACCAAACGGAGTTGATTGCCGTCAACTTGTACCGTTTGGCGTTCACGCAATGGGATACGGGGTTGTCCAGCGCTTTGGCCTATATCATCCTGGTCATCATTATTGCCATCAGTAACCTGTACATTAAATACTTGAACCAAATGAGAGGCGAATAACCATGGCTACTTTTGAAGAAACGGGCCCTCGCGCTCCGGTTACTACAGGTACACGGGTCGATAAAATTCGCCCAGTTGCTCGCATTTCGAACAATATCCGCATGGTCATTGTCATCATTCTAACCATCGCAGGGTTGATCCCCGTTGTTGCCTTGGGGATTACAGCTTTCAAATCTCGCAGTGCGGTTGTTTCTGTTCCCCCCAGCTTGATCCCCGTTCCCGGTGGTGATGAACTGCGCGTTGAAGCGGTTGAACTTTGGAGAGAAACCAAAGAGACCAGCATCCAGCGCCATTATTTTGAACCCACTCTGGAGGGGTTTGTCTTCCTGTTGACAGAACGCGCCCAGGCTGGCCCTGCCAGAGCCGAAGAATTAAAGGAAATGGCTCAGCAGGGTGACTTATCTATCTTTGATGAGATCGCCTTGAAAAACGGGCAAGAGATCCTGGGGCCAAGCGACTACGTTTATCGCTTGCGCAACTCGCTCATCATCGCCGGCGTGTCGACAATCGCCTCCGTTGTTCTAGGATTATTTGCCGCCTACTCTTTCAGTCGTTTCAGCATCGCCGGTGAAGGCGACCTGCTGTTCTTCATTTTGAGCACCCGCATGCTGCCCCCGGTTGTTGTCACCATTCCGCTCTTCCTGATGTACCGTCAATTGGGTTTACACGACGCGCATTTGGGCATGATCTTGCTGTACACGGTCTTCAACCTCTCACTTTCGGTATGGCTGCTCAAAGGGTTTATTGACGAGATCCCGAAAGAGTATGAAGAGGCAGCCCTTGTGGATGGCTACTCCCGTTTGCAGGCTTTCTTCAAGATCGTGCTGCCCCAGGCTGTTACCGGCATCGCGGCCACAACCGTCTTCTGTATGATCTTTGCCTGGAACGAGTATGCCTTCGCGCTTATGCTGACCAGCGAGAAAGCCCGCACAGCCCCGCCCAGTATTGCTACGATGTTGGGAAGAGGCGGCATTGAGTGGTCTGCCATTGCTGCAGGAAGTTTGGGTTTCTTGATCCCGGTGGTGATCGTGACTTTTGCGCTGAGAAATTATCTGTTGCGCGGTGTCACCTTCGGCGCGGTGCGTAAATAGCAGGATGTGAATATGGCTACTATAGAACTAAAGCAAGTTGAGAAAAGATTTGGTGATCTGCACGCCGTCAAACCGATGGATCTGACCATCAACGATGGAGAGTTTGTCGTCTTGCTGGGTCCCTCGGGGTGCGGCAAGACCACAACACTGCGCATGATCTCAGGGTTGGAAGCGGTCACCGGGGGCGAGATTACCCTTGATGGGCGAAATGTCACCTGGCTGCATCCCAGCGATCGAGATATCGCTTTCGTGTTCCAGCTCTATGCCCTGTATCCGCACCTGACCGCCCGGCAGAATATTGCCTTCCCTCTGCAGGCGCAGGGTGAGTCTCGAGAAACCATTGAAAAGCGCATTAATGATGTTGTTTCCTTGCTGCGTATCGAACACCTGATGAACGCTCGGCCGGGCAAATTGAGCGGCGGTGATCAGCAGCGTGTGGCCCTGGCACGTGCTCTGGTGCGCCGCCCGGCGGCATTTTTGATGGATGAGCCCTTGGGGGCGCTGGACGCTGATTTTCGTGAGTCCATGCGCGCCGAGGTCAAAGGGTTACATATTGCCCAGAATGCGACCACGGTTTATGTTACCCACGATCAGGTTGAAGCCATGGCCATGGGAGATCGAATTGTGGTTATGTCTGCGGCAGAGATTCAGCAAGTAGGCACACCCGCCGAAGTGTATTACAAACCCGCCAATTTATTTGTAGCCCGCTTTATTGGCAGCCCCGGTATGAATTTGGTCAAGGGGCACTACGCCGATGGAGTCGTACAAGTACCTGGGACCGAGAATAAATACCCGGTACCAGAGGCGTGGAAGCAGCCCATCGGAGAGGACCTTGAAGGGGCATCAGATATCATTTTGGGTTTCCGCCCAGAAGCTGCGCAATTAAAAGAAAATGGCATTCTGTCAGGTGAAGTGTATGCCTCCGAATTGCAGGGCGCATACACCGTGTTGCACGTCAATATCAATGAACATGAGATTGTGCATATTCGCAGCGACCGGACGGTTCAATATCCGATCGGAGCGTCCGTAAAATTTGACCTTGATCCCCAGATGGTGCGCTTCTTTGATCCAGGCTCAGAAAATGCCATCCGACGGGAGGTGGGTGATGAGTAATATCCAACTGACCAATATCACAAAACGGTTCCCGGGAGTCACAGCGCTCAAAGATGTGACCTTCGAAATTGAAGATGGAGAATTTTTCGTTCTTCTGGGACCCACAGGAGCCGGAAAAACAACAACCTTGCGGGTGATCGCAGGTCTGGAAAAGCATGATGAAGGCAGTGTTTCCTTTGATGGAGAACCGGCTGACAATCTGCCTCCAGCCGAGCGCGATGTGGCTTTTGTCTTCCAACAATATTCACTGTACCCGACCATGACAGTGTTCGATAACCTGGCATTTCCATTACGCTCACCGATGCGGGAAATTGCCAAGGAAGATATTCGCAAAAAGGTCGAGGATACGGCCGAGACCTTGCGAATCAAACACCTGTTGGAACGGAAAACTGCCAATCTTTCAGGTGGTGAGATGCAGCGTGTTTCAATTGGGCGCGCCATTGTGCGTGATCCCCGCATCTTCTTGATGGATGAACCCCTTTCCAATCTAGATGCCAAACTGCGTGAATCGCTGCGTGTCGAACTGCAGCACCTGCAGAAAACGCAAGGCAGCACGACCTTGTTCGTCACGCACGATCAAATTGAAGCGCTGACCATGGCCGATCGCATTGCTGTGCTCAATGAAGGCCGCATTATTCAAGTAGGTACCCCGGAAGATATCTACGATCGTCCGGCGACCACGTTTGTGGCCCAACTTGTAGGCACGCCGCGCATCAATCTTTTCAAAGCCGGCCGTCAGAATGGCAATATCCATATTCAAGGAACCGATTTGGCTTTGGCTGCACCTGCAGGAGTCGATTTGCAAGAGACCTTCACATTGGGTGTTCGACCTGAAGATATCAACCCTGAATCCAACGGTGAATTCTCCGGTCAGGTAAGTTTGATCGAGCCGCTGGGCGTGGAAACTATCGTCCATATTAAGTCCGGAGAGCAGACATTCGTCAGCCTGGTTCCGGGCATGTTTGAGGTCAAGATTGGCGACCAGTTGAATTTCAACATCGTTCATGAGCGCATTCACTGTTTTGCTTCGGATGGAAATCGCATTTAGTCTAGAGAAGAATAAGGAGAGGTCCTCATGAAGTTTGGTATCAACACCTGGGTGTGGACATCACCCCTAACTACAGATAAATTAAAAGATCTAGCCCCAAAGATCGCGGACATCGGATTCGATTGGATCGAGCTTCCCCTGGAAAGTCTCGATGATCTGAATTATGAAGTGGCGAAATCTGTTATCAAAGAAAATGGTCTGGATGTAAGCGCCTGCGCCGCGATGGGGCCGGACCGCGATCTGATCCACCCCGAAGAGGATATTCGTGCGAATGGCATGAACTATCTCCGGGGCTGTATCGATGCCTGCGAAGTTGTCGGTGCCACCAATCTGGTTGGGCCGTTGTATTCTTCTGTCGGTCGCACCTGGCAGCAGACGCCTGCTGAGCGAGCCAAAGACCTGGACCTGCTCGTCGATAACTTGAGTGAACTTGCAGCCTATGCTGCTGATCATGGCGTTGTCTTGTGTGTAGAGCCATTGAACCGCTTCGAGACCAGTTTCATTAATCTGGCCGAGCAGGCCATCGAAGTGGTTGACCGCGTCGACAACCCTGCCTGCCAGATCATGTTGGATACCTTCCACATGAATATCGAGGAGAAATCCATTGGCGATGCCATCCGGGCTGTGGGACCGCGTCTCAAGCATCTCCACAGTTGCGAGAATGACCGAGGTGCACCAGGTTCGGGCAACGTCACCTGGGATCAGGTAGCCCAGGCGCTCAAAGACATCAACTACGATGGCCCGGTGGTGATCGAGTCATTTACCCCTGAAGTCAAAAGTATTGCCCGCGCGGCGGCCATCTGGCGTCAACTGGCGTCAAGTCCAGAAGCCCTGGCTGGTGACGGGTTGAAATTCTTGAAAGGCTTACTAAACTGATCAAACCGCTATGATGCGAAAACCGCGAAGAATCTAATTGAAAACCGCAAAGGGAAAAAGTTTCACTCAAAAATTCCAATAGCATCTTAGCGACCTTTGCGACTTCGCGGTGAAACACTTTGTCTAAGTTCAAATATGGAAACGTACGAACTCACGAAAGGAGAATGAATCATGGCACGACCAGTCACATTGTTTACCGGCCAATGGGCCGATTTGACCCTGGAAGACCTGGCGAAAAAGGTCAGTGAATGGGGTTTTGATGGCCTGGAATTGGCCTGCTGGGGAGATCACTTTGAGGTTGACAAGGCTGTGGAAGATGATGGCTATGTTCAAACCCGCTGGGATATTCTCAACAAGTACAACCTGAAATGTTTCGCCATCAGCACCCACCTGGTGGGGCAGTGTGTCGCAGATGACCCCATTGATGTCCGCCACCAACGCATCCTGCCCGAGCGTTTGTGGGGCGATGGCGACCCCGAAGGTGTCCGCCAGCGTTGCGCTGAAGAGATGAAGAATACCGCTATCGCCGCCAAGAAATTTGGCGTAGATGTGGTCAACGGCTTTACCGGCAGCGCGATTTGGAAGAACCTGTATTTCTTCCCGCCCACCACGCAAGATGATATCGATGCTGGCTATGAAGATTTTGCCAAGCGTTGGAAGCCGATCATGGACGTCTTCCAGGAGAACGGCATCAAGTTTGGTCTCGAAGTCCATCCAACCGAGATCGCCTATGACAACATCACCTCGCAGAGGGCGCTGGATGCATTGGACGGTCACCCGGCTTTTGGCTTCAATTACGACCCCAGCCACTTTGTGCATCAATTCCTGGATCCGGTGGAATTCATCAACGAATTTGCTGATCGAATCTGGCATATGCATGTCAAGGATTCGCGTGTGCAATTGACAGGACGCAACAGCATCCTCTCCTCGCACCTGGACTTTGGCGACCACCGTAGAGGTTGGGATTTTGTCTCACCTGGACGTGGTGATGTAGATTGGGACCAAATTGTCAGAGCGCTCAACCGCGTTGGATACGATGGCCCATTGTCCATTGAATGGGAAGACACCGGCATGGATCGTGATTGGGGTGCACCTGAGGCGCTAGAAATGATCCGCAGCCAGGATTTCACCCCTTCATCCGTGGCGTTCGATGCTGCTTTCAGTTCAGACGAATAATAAAGGAGGATTCTGATGAGCGAAGAAAAGAAACAATCCTTTACTGCCCAGGCTGGGACCAAGGCCGAAGGTGAAGTGCCTGTGGTTGGAGTTGGCATGTTGGGATATGCCTTCATGGGTAAGGCCCACTCCAATGCCTTCCGAAAAATCCCTTATATGATGTATCCGCCTCCCGCTATTCCTGGATTAGCTGCAATTTGTGGCCGCAACGAGGCAGCCACTGCCGAAGCTGCCAAGCGATTTGGCTATGCCAAGTATTACACGGATTGGCGCGCGATGTTGGAAGATGACGATGTGCAGCTATTCGATAATGGCGGCCCGAATGATACCCATAAAGATCCCTGTAATGCAGCTGCTGCCGCTGGCAAGCATATCTTATGTGAGAAGCCGCTGGCCCGCACAGCAGAAGAATCCAAAGATATGTTGGAAGCGGTGGAAAAAGCCGGCGTCAAACATATGGTGGCCTTCAATTACCGTTTTGTGCCCGCCATCCGTCAGATCCGCAATTTGATCGACAGCGGCGCGTTGGGCAGGATCTATCACTGGCGAGCAGTCTATAACCAGGAGTGGATTTTGCCGCATTACGGTACACCCAAGATCTGGCGTTTGGACAAGAAAGTTGCTGGCAGCGGAGCCATTGGTGACTTGGGCGCGCACATCATTGACCTGGCTCACTATCTGGTTGGCGGTGTGAAAACCCTGTCTTCCTATACCAAGACCTTCATTGAAGAACGCCCGATGGCAGATGATGAAACCAAGATGGGCAAGGTCGATGTCGATGATGCTTTTGTTGCAGTTTGTGAATTCGAGAATGGTGCCTTAGGCACATTTGAATCGACCCGTTTTGCACTTGGGCGCAAGAATTTCAACTGCTTCGAGATCAATGGCGAGAAGACCAGCATTCGCTTCAACCTCGAGCGCTTCAATGAGTTCGATATCTTCTACCGCGATCATGAGCCTGCCGAGACCATGGGATGGACGAATGTCCTGGTCACTGAGGGTCATCATCCCTGGTGGGAGAATTGGTGGCCCCACGGGCACATCATTGGATGGGAGCACACCTTTGTGCACGAGATCACCCACTTGTTGGATTGCATTGTCAATGACAAAGAAGTTGGCCCCCATGGTGCCACTTTTGAAGATGGTTATCGTGCAGCAGTGATTTGCGATGCCATCGTAAAATCTGCCGACAAGAAGCGGCAGGTAGATATCAAATACTAAATAGGGCGATGGGAAACCTGGGAGCAAGGGTGAAAATTTGCCCAAGCTCCCAAGCCCCCCGCACTCTTGCATGAATAATGGAGTTATTATGGCGAAAACTCGCTTTCGCATACCCTATGGACTGCTCATAACAGCCGTTGTGCTGTTTATCTTAGGGATGGCTGCTACGCCACTAATCCGCTCGTGGGCTACAGAAGAGCAGCTAAATCAGAATGTTTTATTGAGCGCAATCCCATTTATTCTGATCTTTGTTTCAATTTTATTGGTTTTTATCGCTGTGATTGTGATGGTAGCCAGTGTTTTGAATGACCATATCGACGCTCGCGTTTATCGCATCATTGAGTCAGTTATCATCGCCGGCATTGTTCTAGGTGTAATCGGCATGTTCCAGCCCTGGCACATGTTTTTTTACAAAAATGGATTTCGATTATTGTTAATTTCTACCCTATCGTTCATCCTGTGGAGCCATGTCAGACCTGGTGAAGAGCAACGCCAGGAAGAATTGACCGCAGAACTGGAGTAAAACAGTAGGGAGTTAGATCATTTCATTAACCATGCAAAAATCTATTCTCTGCCTCGGTATCATGGTTGCTGATGTTGTTGGGCGCCCTTTACGGGCGATCCCTGACCCCGGCCGTCTGGTTTTGGTTGATGAGATGGGGTTGCACACGGGGGGCTGTGCTATAAATGCCGCAACAGCTTTAGCAACTTTGGGACTGCCAGTAGAGATTATGGGCAAAATCGGTGCTGGACCATTAGGCGATTTTTTGCTTAGCGCACTTGCTGAGCGGGGGATCGGTGCCCAGGGCGTCAAACGCGACCCCGCGGTGGGCACTTCCGGAACCATGGTGATGGTGGAACCCGATGGTGAACGCCGATTTGTGCACTTTATTGGTG
>CAZLNX010000106.1:0-17230 GCA_964560795.1 uncultured Anaerolineales bacterium
GAATTCAATATCAATTTCCCCAGCCGATGGTAAGCACAGATGGGGATGAACCAGCAGGGTTTCATGAAGATGATTGAATAATAAGACCGCATTGGGTTAGTATTCAATGCGGTCTTGATTCAGAGAAAAGGATTGCCTGGTTAGAACTGGTTGATCACTACAACCCCGGTGGGGGGTGCCTCGCCCATAGATTGCAGAACATCCAGAGATTCTTCTAATGAAACTGTCCGGCTGATCATCTTTCCGGGCTTTAGCACCCCTGAGGTGATCATCTCCAACATAGGGCCGTATGCATGCGCCTGCATCCCATGACTGCCGATCAACTCTAATTCATTGAACATCACCCACCCCATGGGGAGTGGGGTCTCCTTGTGTTCATCAGCCATCACACCGACCTGGACATGGCGGCCGCGTTTGCGCAGGCTCATGACCGAGTTGCGGCACGTTTCGTTGCTGCCCAGGGCATCGATGGAGACATGGGCACCACCTTTTGTAAGTTCTTTTATCGCCTCGATGAGATGGGATTCACTACGGGCGTTCAGAGTGATTGCTGCTCCGAGAGAACGCGCCAGCTCCAATGCTTCATCACTGATATCCACTCCGATGATCTGCCCGCCCATAGCATTGGCGATCATCACCGCAGAAAGACCAATGCCTCCACAGCCATAGATGACAACCCATTCCCCTGGCGCAACGCGTCCCTGGGCTGCCACAGCTCGAAACGACGTGATGAATCTACACCCCAGGCTGGCCGCTTCGATGAAATCTAAATTCTCAGGCAATCGCACGAGATTGGTATCCGCATAGCGAATGGAAACGTATTCGGCGAAAGAGCCCCAGGCGGTAAAGCCTGGTTGGAAATAGTCGTCGCAAACTTGTTGGTTACCTGAGACGCATTGCTCACAAGAGCCGCAACCACAGGCAAAAGGCAGCGTGACGCGATCGTTCTCGCTCCAGCGTCGCACATCTTTGCCTACGGCGGTTACAACACCGGCTAGTTCATGACCAGGCACATGGGGCAAGTGCACGTCTGAATCATGCCCCATCCACCCATGCCAGTCGCTGCGGCAAATACCGTTGGCCATCACCTGGATGACCACGCCATCAGCGTGGGGTGTCGGATCAGGCAGGTTCTTGATTTCCAGAGGTTGACCAAATTCTTCGAATATTGCGGCTTTCATGCTTCTCTCCTTTGTTAAACTACATCTCACTCGTGAGCAATTATCGCGGTGGACCAAATTGAATACGCTTTTTGTTGCGTTCTATTGATCCCGTTGCGCTGTAAACGAATTCGATCCACCAGGTCGCGCCAGCATCGGTGTAGGGCTGCACGATGAACTGATCTTCAGTCAAATTCTTGGCAGGTAATATCCCACTTACGCAGACATCGAAGGATGTTTCAGCAGTGCGGTGCTCACCGATATAGGCAGCAATTTCCCTGATCTCGTCTGGCGTGAGAAACTCCTTTAGGTTGCGCGAACGATGGATAGGCACCGCTCCATCCCATTTTGCAGCACGCCGGAAGGGTTTCTTGTTGGGCCACTTCCCTGCCACCCAAACTGGTATAGAGGGGGATTGCACCGGTTTGGGATTAAATACCGTTGGCTTGACGTTATAGTGATTTCCAGAATATTTAAACTCTTCACCAGATTGTAATCTATTTACGATCTCGAGTCCTTCATCGAGCATTTCTCCGCGGGTTACTGGGTCACTGATTTCGCCAAACCCTTCAAATTCCTTGCCTTTGAAATCTCCTAGTCCGACGCCAAAGATCATCCTGCCATTGGAAAGATGATCCAGGGTAACAAGTTCGCGAGCAACTTTCCAGGGACGTCGCCGGGATAGAGGTGTCACCGTCAAACCCAAGCGCATTTTCTCTGTATTACAGGCTATTGCAGCCATGGCGATCCAAGGGTCGTTTTGGGGACCTTGCCCTCGGGCAATATGATCCCATAGGAAGAAGCCATCCCAGCCTGCTTCTTCAGCTAGAACTGCCAGCTCTACAATGCGATGAATATCGGCGTAGTCGCCGTGGTTAGGTAAGCTAAGCCCGAATTTCATAGTTCTCTCCTTTTCTATAAGAAATTACCAAACTTTCAGGAACTCCGTTCATTGCCTGGGTGCTGTTTAACAATCTATTTGATGTTCCAATAGAATTTGCCCCCTCCCTAAACTTTCGTTCTGATGATTTTTGCCACCAATCCAGAAGCTGGGTCGATGCAGCGAATGAACTCCGTTGTGACGCCAGCTTTATTAATGACTTTTTCATAGGGTGTACCGCCATACATCCATCCAAGCCTGCCGCCAAAGCGTAGCACCTGGATGACTGCATCCATACTACTGAGCAGCCAGGGACATAGAAGACCGGCATCTTCGGGGTAGTTGAACTTGTGGCCTACCTTGTATTTACCACGCCGTGCCCAGGCACACCCCATATCTTCAAAGATCTCGATTTCAATCTTGTATGCCATTGCTTTGATCCTCCTTAATTTTGAATCCAAACTTTCGATACAACTGGAAGGCCGCCATGTTTGTGTCGGTGCCCAGGGTGATGGAGATATTCCCCTGAGCAGCGATTTCTTGCATGGCATAGAGCAGCATAAACTCTCCTAATCCCTGGCGTTGGAAATCTGGATGAATGCACATGCAGCTGATGTGGCAGTTCCCCTTGCCATAAGGGATGACATAGGTGAATCCGATGATCTCTCCACCCTTCAGAATTACAGATGATCCCGGTTCGTTGCATGCTTCCTCAAAACAAAGCGTATTGAAGTATTCGCAACGTTCTGTCTCGCTCTGTTCGAAGAAGAAAGCGGCATCCCCAGCGCTGAAGGCTGCGTAGTAGCATTGATAGAGTGCGGCATCGTCAGCATCTTTGAGTGATTGCACTTCAAATCCTGTTGGAATTAAAATTTCGGTTTGGGGTTGTTCTGCGAGTTGACAAATCATCTCTGCGTATTTGTTTTTTGGCATAAATGCTCTCCTTCGTGTGATAGGAACGGTGTTCGCACCAGGAACACCGTTCCTATTGGGATTAATTTTAGGATGATCTGATCTCCTGAATGGATTGTTGGTCAGCCATATTTCGTCCGTTGCGCGATGCCACTTCGGGTTGGCTGAAGGTATAGGTGCGGGTGAACGAGACGGCGATGATCAGATCTCCGTTTTTCTCTTCTGGCTTGGTGATCTCCACCAAAAACTCCTCGTCAATAGATGAAAGATGGTCGTTCGTTATCACAAGCATTCTCCGTTTGGCTAGTTCGGGTTGGCTGTTCGTTCAGGATAGACAGTGGTTTGAGAGATCTTTAGATCATGACATCACCCCCTTTTATGAGCACAGCCCGGCCACACGATGGTGAAACCAGGCTGTGATAAATAGTTTTAAATCAAAAGCCCCGGTTTTGCATTTTCCAAATTTCAAAACCGGGGCTAATCTTTTTTCGCTTTTTTCTAGTTCATTTGAACCTGCGAAGGTATTAGCTATAAGTGGTTGCTGTTGCCACCTATGTCTCAAGGGGCACACTCCAGATGTGTTTCATAGCTCAAATATTCTACCTCGTACTATTGTGTTGGTCAAGAATTTTTCGCTAAACCTGCTTCACACTAACCAATTGTCATTCTGAACGAAGCGGTGCCGGAGGCACGCCTTCTGCGAGCAGAGTGAAGAATCTCCGAGATGGTACTGCTTCAGGGTTGATGTCAGGGATTCTTCAATCCCTTCGGGGTTTCTGAATGACAGTGGAAGCAAAAAAAAGGAAGCCGGACTTTTTAGAAAAATCCGGCTTCTGCTTATTAGTTCTGCTTCACGCCGATGGTGAATTCTTGCCCTTCGACCTTGTGTGTTTCCACGAAGGCCTCCTTGGGTGGTTCACCGGCGACTAACTCCGTGGTCAGCGTTTCGGCTTTTATGTAATCTCCCCAGGCTTGGAAGACTTCGGCGAGACCCTGTCCTGAGCCTGTCGAAGGGTCACCGGATGCGACGTACCAGGTTGTTATACGGTCTTCGATGTTGAAGTCGGCGTTTTTGCGTTGGGCCTGCACCCGGCGCACGATCTCGCGTGCCAAACCTTCGACCTTCAATTCGGGTGTCAGGGTGGTATCGATGGCCACGGTAAGCAGCTTGTCTTCGGCGGTGGCTAACCCTTCGGCACCTTCGGCGTTGATTAAGACTTCCTCTGCGGCTAATTCGACGGCATTGCCATCCATATCAATGGTGACTGACTCTCCAGCGGCGACTTTAGCGGCTACATCGGCCGGATCGAGGGCGGAGAGGGCAACGCGCACTTTGGGAAAGTCTGCGCCAAACTTGGGACCGAGGAGCTTGTTGTTGGGCAGTACTTTGTAGCTGACCAGGGCTTCAGCGTCCTCGACGAACTCGAAGCCTTTGATGTTCAGCTCGTCCGAGACGATCTCGACCAGTTCGTTGGCCAGTTCTGCATGACCTTCTTTGACGTATACCATTACCCGTGATAAGGGTTGACGCACCTTTATACCAGCGTTGCTGCGGGCGCTCAGTCCCAGGCTGGCGGTGCGGCGGGCTAGATCCATCTGGTAAACCAGTTTCTCATCGACAGTATCTTCGTCGGCCTGGGGCCAATCGGTGTGGTGGATGCTTTCATGGGCACCCTCGAATACGCCGCGCACCAGGTTCTGATACATCACTTCGGTCATGAAGGGAATCACCGGGGAAAGGGTGCGGCTCATCTTGACCAACACATGCCACAGTGTGGCATAGGCGGTATCTTTATCGCTATCCTGCTCCGATTTCCAGAAGCGGCGGCGCGAGCGGCGCACGTACCAGTTGCTCAGGTCGTCCATTAGAGACTCGAAAGCTAAGGTGGCAGTGTAAGCGTCGGAGTTCTCGAAGTTCATAGTCACCTGGGCAACCACCTGGTTAAGACGTGCCAGGATCCACCTGTCCAGAGGGTTGTCACTCTGGGGGGCAGCACCCTCTGGGGTTCCAGGTTCGAAGCTCCCCGCCGGGGGCGTCCAACCATCTAGACTGGCATAGGTCGCAAAGAAGGAATAGACATTCCACAAAGGGATGATAAAGCGGCGGCGTGTCTCCTCAGCCCTGTTGTAGCCAAAGAGCAGGTTGTTCTCGGGTTTGTGGGCGCAGTACAACCAGCGCATGGTATCCACACCCATCTTGTCGGCGGCTTCGTTGAACTCAATCGAATTGCCCCACGATTTGTGCATCTCGCGGCCGTCCTCGGCATGCAGGCTGGCGTAGCCGAAATTTTCCAGGAAGGAGGGCGTGCCGTCGATGACGGTGCCCATAGTGAGCATGCTATAGAACCAATTGCGGAATTGGCCGGGAAAGGATTCGCTGATCCAGTGCGCGGGGTACCATTTGCGCCAATGTTCGGGGTCGTCGCGATAGCCCAGGGTGCTGAAGCTGACGATACCGGCGTCCAACCAGGGATTGCCGACATCGGGGATGCGGCTCATTTTACCTTCGCATTCGGTGCAGGCGATCTTGATGGCGTCGATATAAGGGCGGTGAGGGGTGTGCCCCTTGAAGGTGTCCCAGCCCTCGATGGCGCGTTCTTCCAGCTCGTGATCATCGCCGATGACATGATAATGTCCGCAATCATCGCAAACCCAGATGGGCAGCGCTAGGCCCCAATAGCGTTTCTTAGAGATCATCCAGTCATGCATGTTGCGCAGCCAGTCGAGCTCGCGCTTTTGACCAAACTCAGGGATCCAGCGGATTTGATCGACCACGTCCATGATCTGGTAGCGCAGGGAATCTTGTTTCTCTTCTTTGGTGACCTCAGTTCGGGGTTTGTCGTGGAGTTTGCCCATGCTGATGAACCACTCATCCACCAGGCGGAAAACTAGTTCGGTTTTGCAGCGCCAACAGGTGGGGTAGCGGTGGGTGTAGGGTTCGACAACGTAGAGCACGCCCTTCTTTTCCAAATCTTCGAAGATGGGGTCAGCGACCTCAGATACATGCATCCCAGAGAGCCAGCCGAAACCATCGATGAAGATGCCTTCGTCCTCGATGGGGGCGATCAGGGGGAATTTATATTCTTTTCCTAGTTCGAAGTCTTCGGCGCCACAGCCGGGAGCGATGTGCACAATGCCGGTACCTTCAGCCTCACCGACCTCGTCCCATAGGATGACCTGGTGGGTTTCAGCGGATGTGGCGGTAATGCCTTCGATGAGCTCATCCAGATAGGTCACACCGCCAGGGGTATTGGCGGCGGGCAGATTGTCGAAGGGGCCGTCGTAGGTCCAGCCTTCCATCTCGGCGCCTTTGAGTTCCTTGAGAACTTCGTAGTCACCCTTGAGCATGTGGATGGTGCCTTTGGAGAGGTACAGGATGTGATCACCATTCTTCACTTTTACGTAATCCAAATCGGGGCCGACGGCCGCGGCAACGTTAGATGTCAGGGTCCAGGGAGTGGTGGTCCAGATCAGGAGGGATTCGCCTTTGCGTTCGCGCAGGGGGAAACGCAGCGTCACACTGCGATGCGTCAACTCCATGTAGCCATCGGTGACAATCTCATGCTGGCTAATACCGGTGGCGCAGCGCGGGCACCAGGGCATTACGTCGGCGCCGCGGTAGAGCCAGCCATTCTCCCAGCTTTTCTTGATCATCTTCCAGATCATGTAGTTGTTCTCGTTGGAGAAGGTGAAATAACTGCCGCCCAGTTGTGCTAGACCAAGCTGCCCAACAACCTGTTCGACGGTATCGGTAATAGTATTACCATTGGGTCCGGTGAAGGTGATCTCCTGCAGGGGATCTTCGAGAAGTTTGTCGGCCAGCATATTGAGTTTTTCGGGATCGTTCCACTCCATCCAATAACCCAGGCGGACTGATTGATGTGTCTGTACCCCGGCATAGCGAAGCACGCGGGCTTTGCATTCTTTGACGAATTTGTCGAGGCCGTATTCTTCAATATCCATTTTGGATTTGAAGCCTTTCTCTTTTTCAACTTCGACTTCCACCCACAGACCCTGACAGTCGAAGCCGTTCTGGTAGCGCAGTTCGCGGCCTTTCATTGTCCAGAAGCGATTGTAGAGATCTTTGTAGGTGCGGCCCCAACCGTGGTGCACGCCCATGGGATTGTTAGCCGTAATCGGGCCGTCGATGAACGACCAGGTCGGTTTTCCTTTGCGCAGTTCACGAGATTTCTCGAAAGATTTGTTTTCCTTCCAGAATTTCAAGGTTTCATGCTCTTGGGCAATGAAATCGACTTTATTGGGTACTTGTTTGAAGGCCATATGTTCTCTCCAGTAAACAGTAATCTGTTTTCCGTTATCGTTTTCTCTTGAATCACTAAATAAGTAATTTAAAATACAAACTCTCGTCCACTCTGGGACGAGAGCTGATAATGAGCTCACGCGGTACCACCCGGATTCCTGTCTTGCGACAGGCACTCACTGAATACGTCGAGTCGCCAATTTTGGACGCTCGGTTATATTCGCACCTTGATAACGGGGGTAAACCCGGATCCCCTACTCACTTTCGCTTTCAGTTCACAGCTCCGGAAGGATTTTGGGCTTGCTGGTGCTGTCCTGGCTTTCACTATCCCAGGTTCGCTGCCAGCCCTAACAAGCTTACTCGTTTCCATCATCGCTTTTGTTTAGGTTATGATGTTGGGCGTGATTATGCCATATTACTTTTTCAAGGTCAACTGCGATTGAACTGACCATCGGACAAAAATTCGACATTTTGTCATTGCGAGTCTCCGGTAAGGGCAAAGCAAACTAAAACTAGGATTCAGATTGCCACGCTTCGCTCGCAATGACATTATTGATTTTAATATGTGGCATAATAGTATTCGGTTGAAACAGACGAAAAGACCAAAGGAGTGCGTATGAATTCTATGGTAGAGAATATTCATTGGCTTGGTCATGCCAGTTTTCGGATCGAATTAGATGGTTTGGTGGTCTATATCGATCCATGGCAGTTGGGGGACTGCCCCAAGGCAGACATCATCTTGATCACCCACGAACATCAGGATCACTGCTCACCGGATGATGTTGCCAAAATCCAAAAGGCAGATACAGTGATTGTCACAATTGGGGCTGCCGCGCAGAAACTCAAAGGGCAAATCGAGATTGTGGTGCCAGGTGACAGCTTGGACGTCAAAGGTGTGTCTATCGAAACAGTCCCGGCATACAACTTGACCAAATTCCGCAGCCCTGGGAATCCATTCCATCCCAAGGAGGCTGGACACGTTGGGTTTATCATCACCCTGGGCGGGCAGCGCATCTATCATACCGGGGATGCTGATGTGATCCCAGAGATGGAAACCATTAAGACAGATATCGCACTGTTGCCTGTCAGTGGTACCTATGTGATGACGGCGGAAGAAGCCGTCCAAGCTGCGGAGATCATACAGCCCAAGGTGGCCATACCCATGCACATAGGACGCGGGATTGGCTCTATGGATGCCGCTGAAGAATTCAAAATGGCTGCCCCTGTTCCCGTTGAAATCCTTAGCATTGATACCTAAAATGGCCTACATGAGACCCTGGTCAAATTCGACCAGGGTCTTTTCGTATTCATGAAATCTTCGTCAAGAAGTGATGATTTTCTTCAATTGACCTTTCTAGGAGAGACGTTATAATCAGCTTTTGGAAACTACGTTCCCAAAAATAGACACAGGAGGCTAAACTGTGACACTTCCCAATTACGCATATTTCAAGGGTAAGATCGTTCCTTACTCTGAAGCGAAAGTTGGTATTCTTACTCACGCTTTGAATTATGGTACCGGTGCTTTTGCTGGTTTGCGAGGCTATTGGAACCCTGATGAAAGCCAGCTCTATTTATTCCGTCCATATGATCATTATACGAGGCTACTCAATTCGGCCAAAATTCTATGCATGGAATTTTGCCACAGTGTTGAGAGCTTGACTGAGACCACGAAAGCGCTTCTCCGCAAAGAAGGTTTTCAGGAAGATGTTTATATTCGCCCATTGATCTATAAAGCCGATGAGATGATCGGAGTTAAACTGCATGGTCTGGTCGATGAGATTAGTATTTGTGCTATGCCCTTTGGTCTCTACGTTGCCAAAGATACCAACGCCCATGTGACCATCTCATCCTGGCGGCGCATTGATGACAATGTTATCCCGGCGCGCGGTAAGATCACCGGAGCATATGCAAATTCTGCCCTGATCAAAACCGATGCTGTGCGGGCTGGATTTGATGAGGCTTTGGTGCTCACCGAGGGTGGTCATATCTCCGAAGGGAGTGCCATGAATCTCTTCATGGTGCGCGATGGCAAGTTGATCACTCCGCCTCTAACAGAAAATGTACTTGAGGGGATTACGCGTCGGTCGGCTCTGGAGATTGCTACACGAGAACTTGATATCACTGTTGATGAGCGCCCTATTGACCGGACAGAAGTTTACCTGTGTGATGAACTCTTCTTCACAGGCACAGCAGCTCAGATCACGGCTATCACCCAGGTTGATCACAGGCCAGTGGGTGCTGGTGTGATGGGACCAATTACGACTCGATTACGAGAACTGTTCAATGATGTAGTGCGCGGGAAGCGACCAGGCTACGAAGAATGGGTTGTCCCGGTATACGATAAGTAGATGAAAAACAATGGGGTTCACTTTGCAAGTGAACCCCATTGTTTTTCTATGAAATCCCCCTGACGTTGGATGCCTTTTGGGGGAATAAGATCGGCACTAGAGCCCGACCGTGGTCGTTGCGGGCATAGCAATCGGCAAACATTTTCTCGACATCCCCAAAATCGTTATAGCCAAATAATACGCGCAGGAAAGTCAGATCGGGGAAGAGCACATCGCCATCATTGGAGTGTTTGGGGGTATATGACTCTATATCTTTGATGGCACCCTTTTCGAATGCCATCTTCAACCCCGAACGGAAGAAACTTAATTTCAATTCCCCACTATGCCCTACTAAGACGGATTTTGCCAGGCGTTCTTCTAACACCGGGCTGATGTGCCGGATGAAATCTAGCAGATCGGGGACACGCACAAAAAAGGCGTAGGGATCACGCACTCGCGGCAGGCGATCAGCGATCGCCTCGAATACTGGATGTTCAGTGCCCATCCACATGGCGAAGGCTTCCAATTCCTGATCTTCTTCTTGTGTGGCGTAGGTTTCCCCTTCAACTTTGAGATAGCGAAGCACGCTGGGAGTGACATCTAACCAGGAAATCCCTGCTTTGAGTTCATACATCAACACGGTCAATGTTGGACCCCATAAGAAGGGCGGATGCGCCAGGAAGCCAATTGTTTCTCCTTTGCCGGTTTCGATGACTCTTACTTCTAAGCGGGTCACGTTTTGATCGCTTTTCCCTGTCAATTCGTAGCGCCACAGCGCCTCGTCAATTTTATTACTTATGAGATATCGTTTGGTGTTTGAATAATAAAGATCGCAGATGAACTGGACGTCTTTTTCGCGCGCTTTACGGATTTTGTAAGGTTCTTCTTTGTCTTTTTCTAGCTTGGGAATGTGGGGAAGATAGCCAACGCGACCGCCATCCAACGCCAGGCCCATTTCGTAGCCGAATTGACGATAATAATATGGGATCCCCGTAATGGCCTGGACTTTGTGGCCGCGCTCAGCGCTCCACTGATGGATGACCTCGAATTGGGCACGCACCAGACCGCGTTTGCGATATTCGGGGTCTGTGCCGACCAGTTCTGGCCGCCCGACTTCAAATTCAATGCCTTCATAGCGCCAGGTTTGGGGAATTAGATTCATGGATGAGACGATCTTCCCACTGACGGTATCTTCAACGATGGTGAAATCATTGATGTCCGTGGTGGGATGGGGTTTTGTCATCAAATCGTGCACCCAGGCGCCGATCTTTTCATCGGGCTTGTCTGGTCCAGCTTCACTGTGAATTTTTGCGTTGAAGGCCACCAGATCTTCGACGTCAGTTGATGTGGCGTGCCGAAGGATCAGGCCGTTTCCAAAATCTTTGATGATTATTTTTGTTGTCATTATGTAATCTTAGTTGGCTTTATTGAAAAATCTGGCAAACGGATATTCCGGCGGATACTCTATAGTGAATGAAACGAGACTAAGGGATTGTCGGACATTATTCAATATCGATTGTGGCCCCGTGACGTTCGAGCGCTCGCAGGGCATTGGTGAAGTATTTTGATTCACCGAATTTGGCATGCAGATTTCTGAGGATGACTTCCACTTTCTTGGGATGGGATGCAGCCCACGAGCCAGAAATTGTACGAGTAATGACCCAAACACTGGGATATCGTTCAGCGCTCCAATTGGTCAGCATATCCAAAATAGAATCTGCGTACTCATTTTGTGCGATGGCACCCAAAGCTTTTGCCAGGGCGGCACGCACATCGCGGTCTTCATCATCTTTTAGCGGTTCAAGCATTTTGATGGTTTTTTCACCGTACGATGATGTCAATACCGGGAGGACGATCAGCGCGGTGGCGCGCACCTTGGGCGTAGAATCACCCAGCCAACTTTCCATAAGATGTAGGAAACGCTCCGGGTGAGCCTCATCAACCTCCCTTAAAGCTTCTCCTAGGGCAGTACGCACCTCAGGGCGTTGATCTTTCGCCAGGGTCAGAAGCATGCTTCGGTTCACGTCTTCATGAATCAGATAACGTTTCCCCAAAGCCGCGGCACCCGCGGCTCGTAGCGCGGCGAGAGGCTCTTCTAGAAGAAACAGGAGATGGTCAGCGGGTAGACGTGAAAGGATTTCTCCAGCGGGTAGGATGAGTTTGCTTAGTTGACCTTCGCTTAGATGGTCGTTAGCCGCTACAACGGGGTGGGCGCGCAGGCTGTCGAGGGCTAAGTCGACAGCATCAATATGACCCAGCCGGGTGGCCGCCTTGAGATTCCCGAGGAATTCACGGATTTGTGATTTATTCATTTTGGGCAAGTTCGAGACTTCCGAAGTCTCGCAGACTTCGGAAGTCTTAAGATGGAAAAATTATGGAGCAATCAATGCATCGATGGCGTTCTGCGCAGCTGTCGCTGGGTCGGTTTGCTCTTTGAAGACGTCGAGAGCACTTTGTTCCAACAGAGGTCCCAATGTTTGAATGATTTCCGTGGTAGGGGCTAACTTCGATGTAGGAGCGACATGGTTAAGGAATTCGTATAACGTGGTGTTTTCCCAGGCTGTTAGTGCGCTGGGCCGCGGCGGTAGCAATCCAGCAGCGGCGTTCCATTCGGCCAGAAACTCGCCAGTGGTCAGGAATTCGGCCAACTGTGCGGTAATCTCCTGGCGTTCAGGATCTGGGCTGACCAATGTCCAAACCCAACCTGTGGCTGTAGTCGACGGGATGCCATCAGCGGTGGGGATTGTGGCAGGCAATGTGTCGGAAGGAGGGTTTTGTAGATAGTTAGAAAGCCAGGTGATGCTCATATTGGCCTGCCCCTCTTCGTAGGCAGCGTATGCCTGGTCGTAAGAATCATATTGGGTAAGCCAGAATGGCATCAGGCCATTTTGGCTGGCCTGGTAGTAGAAGGTCAGGACGTCGGTCAGGGGAGTCATATCCATGATTGCAGATCCCTGGTCATCTGTGACGGCCCCGCCAGAGGCACGATAAAGGGTCAGGGTCAGTAGACTTTCGGGGTCCGCGGCGGGGAATGAGAGTGGTTCTGTGATCAGCAGGGCAGATTCCCAATCTGCAGGAGGTTCTTCGATAAACTCCGGGCGGTACACCATGATCAGCGCATCGCCAGCAAAGGGGATGCCAAAGATGCTGTTTTGTACGTGAGAAAGTTGTCGGGCAAAGTCGTACCAGTCGGGGTCGTCCATGGTGTCGGTCAACCCGTCGAAGGGATGCAGCAACCCTTTAGCAACTGCGCTTTGTAGGGTTTCATAAGGCAGCGCTACAAGATCAGGGAGCGCTAAGGGGGCAGCCGCGCCGGCTGTAAATAGTGTATCTTCAATGCTGCCAGGGCCGGTGACTTCCTTGACGCGCGTTTCAACGCGCACCTCGCTGCGGCGGGTTGAGAATTCTTCCAGGCGGGCATTGAACAGAGCACTGGCTGCACTGCCATTCTCAGGGTCAAATTGGGGCGGCAACCAGATATTGAGAGTCAAGGAACCCGCGGCTGGGGTTTCAGTTTCTTCAATGACGACCGGCGCCACGGTTGGAACTGGGGTTTCTGTTGGCTGGAAAATCTGAGTGGATGTATCTTCGGCGGGTGGTGTACACCCGCTGATAAGCAGCGCGAACAAGGAAACGGCGATCAGGCCCAGCCACATTTTGAGCGTTTGTCTGATTGACATAGTTTCTTACTCTATGAACCTATCCGAAAATTCCCTGGCGGATATGGAAATCCGCCCTACGAAGGTCAGGTTTTTACTGACGGGACATTTTCAGAGAACTAAATCGATTGAATCCTGCAGCAGCGCCAGAAGTAACTTCAAGGAGTTCTGCACATCGTTATAATCTACCATTTCCGAGGGGCTGTGGACGTATCGGCAGGGGATCGACAGGCAGCCTGCGGGAACCCCGGAACGGGTTAATTGGATAGCACGGGCATCTGTTCCGCCGCGCTCCAATACTTCGAGTTGATAGGGAATTTTTGCTTTTTGAGCCGTGCGTACCATCCAATCTACCACGCGGGGATCGGAGATCATGCCCGAATCTTTGACTTTGATGGCTGGTCCTGCTCCCAAAGCGACTTCCATGGTGATGCCTTTGGGTGTGTCGCCGGTGCGGGTGACGTCGATGGCCAGGCCGACCTCAGGGTCAACCCCGAAGGCTGCGGTTGTCGCTCCGCGCACACCGACCTCTTCCTGAACGCTGAATACAAAGTAGATTTCGTGGGGAGTTTGCTTGAGTTGTTTCAATGCTTCGATCAGAATAGCCACGCTGATGCGGTCATCCATGGCCTTAGAGACCATGCGGTCGCCCATCTCGGTCAGGGGTCGTTCAAATATAGCTACATCCCCAACATTGACCGGGCAATCGGCGCGGCTGCTAGCGCCAACATCGATATACATCTTGCCCAAGGGGGGGACTTTATAGCTGCTTTCGATCTTCTCTGTACCGATCACTCCCGCTGTGCCATCCATGAAGCGCACACGGCCTCCCGGTGCATAACGGGGCATCACCCCACCGATATTTGTGAAGCGTATGAAGCCATTCTCGTCGATGTGGGTGGCGATTACGCCGATTTCATCCATGTGGGCGGCCAGCATGATGCGCTTACCCTTGCTGCTCTTTGAGCCTTTGCGGGCGATCAGGTTTCCCAGGTTGTCGACGCGAATTTCGTCGGCATGAGCTTCAATCTCAGCCCAGACAACTTCACGGATCTTGTTTTCGTGTCCCGGTGGTCCGGGGGTTTGGGTCAGTTTTTCGATGAGAGATTTCATATAGTTTCCTGTTTGCACGTTGGCAAGTTGAACCCTTCCCACGACTTTCAGTCGCAGGGCAGGCTGTTTCACGTTTGGCGTGCTAACGTGTCAACGGATAATTGTGATAAGGCTGTGTGGAGCAGCGCGAGTGTATTACGCCAATCGTCTATGCGGGCGATGGCTGCGGCGGTGTGGATGTAGCGCGCTGGAACCGAAACGGAGGCGCTGGGTACGCCTTCTCGTGAGCGTTGGATAGCTCCGGCATCTGTGCCGCCCCCACCAGGTTGGCGGAGTTGATAGGGAATGCCATTGGCTTCGGCAGTTTCCTGCAAATGACGGACCAGACGCGGGTCGGAGAGAGTAGCCCCATCAGCGACGTAGATTGCGGGACCTGCATCTAGCCGAGTGTTGTAGCGGATATTTTCTTCACCATCCCAAGCGGGCAAATCCATTGCTGGGGTGCTGTCCAGGGCGAGGGCAAGATCGGGTTCGAATGCATAAGCGGCCACGCGCGCGCCCCGCAAGCCGACTTCTTCCTGCACAGTGAAGGCGGCCAGCAAGTCGATATTCTGGGGAGCATGTTTGATCAATTCGATCAAGGTTGCTACGCCGATGCGGTCGTCAATGGCTTTCGCGCGGATGCTTCTGCCGATGCGTTGAAATTGTGTGGCAAAAGTAGCTCGATCTCCAACTTTGACTTTGCTTCCGCTGTTGGGCCCAACGTCAATGCGCAGTGAGTCAATTGAAATTGCTCTGCTACGCTCGTTGGATGTGGTCAGATGCACAGGTTTGGCACCAATCACCCCTGGGATACGGTTCGTGCCTACCCACACGGGCTTGCCGACTAATTGACGCTTATCCAAACCGCCGACGGTGTCGAAACGGAAGAGCCCATCGCCATCATCATAGATGATCATAAAACCGACCTCGTCCATATGGGCGGCCAGCATTACCCGTGGGCGGTTCTTGCCTTTGCCTTGCTTTGTTGCCAACACGTTGCCCAGAGCGTCGACCTGTACATCGTCAACATGATCTTCGATCTGCTCTAGGACAATTTCTCTGACAGGGCCTTCGTCGCCGGAAACAGCGCAGGCTTCCGTAAGTTTTTCCAAAAAACGGATTTGGGAAGCAAGTATCTTGGGTTGATAAGGTTTATCAGGCATAATGAAAGGCGTTTTACGTTAAATGTTCCATAAAATCTAATTCTAGATCTGAAATTAATTCGGCAAGTAAACGCCCGGCACGTTTGACATCTTTCATGGCGATCATTTCAACCGGGGTGTGCATGTAGCGAAGGGGAATACTAACCACCATGGTAGGAATACCTTCTCGAGCAATCTGCAGGGCGTAGGCGTCAGTGCCGGAGTGGCGCGGCATCGCTTCGAGTTTGTAAGGGATCTCCAGGCGGTCTGCGACTTTTGCGAAGGCTGCCTTTAATCCGGGGTGAATGTTGGGACCCCACCCGAGGGTGATGCCTTTGCCCAAGGGATAGGTATTATGTTTGGGCGTGTCCGGTCCATGGGCCCAGGTTACATCGATGGCCACGGCTACCTTAGGACGTAGTTGATAGGCTGAGGTCAACGCGCCAGCCATGGTCTCTTCCTCTTGAACAGTGGCAACTGCCCACACATCCCAAAGGTGAGTCCGTTTTGATAATAAATCCAAACAATGAGTCAGCGCGGCCACGGATGCGCGGTTGTCTAAAGAATGACCTGCCAAAATGCCCTTGCCCATCTTTATGGGTTTCTGAGCGAAGGAGATCAAGTCAC
Source organism: uncultured Anaerolineales bacterium (assembly GCA_964560795.1). GTDB lineage: Bacteria > Chloroflexota > Anaerolineae > Anaerolineales > UBA11858 > NIOZ-UU35. The sequence continues at coordinate 16,064 of CAZLNX010000106.1, forward strand.
CAATGCGCACTTTTTTGTTCACTTCATTCGGCAATAAACCTGTATCGACCAGTAGATTTCCCAAAGGAACAGGGCCATTCCCGCTATCTGGGGGTAGTAGATGTGCCGGGGGTTGTACTATCACCCCGGGAAGTTCTTCCCGCCCATGAACCGTGACCAACTGCCCCGGGAGTACTCGGTGGTCCAGCCCGCCGATCTCACTGAGATGCAGAAAACCATCCGTGATCTTCGATACCATCAATCCGATAGCGTCCATGTGCGTAGCGAGCAAAATCGATGGGCGAGGCTCCAGGCCGGCTTGCCCTGAGCTTGTCGAATGGGTGCCTTGCTTTAAACCATGCAGACTGCCCAATTGGCTAACGCTGAGTTCGTCTGTCAGGGGTTCCCAGGCATCTTCAATGAGTTGGCGGGTGGGTGCTTCATAGCCAGATAAACCTGGAGATGAGATCAATTCGATCAAGAATTTGGAAAGATTTTTCATATTGAAACGTAGAAATTATGGAGTGGGACTGGGAATCTCCACTGTGGCGGTTTCTGTTGGGATGGATGTAGGCACTTCGGTTGGAGCTGTCGTTGCGGTTGGCAAGGGTGTTTCGGTGTCGCTTGGCAATGGTGAAGGACTCGCTGTGAAGGTTTCCGTAGGGGTCAGCGTAGCAGTTTCTGTAGGCGATACCGTGAAGGTTGGGGTCAGAGTCCAGGTCAGGGTGTCTGTGGGTGTATTGGTTGGAAGATCGGTTGATGTGGGTTCTGGCGTGTTGGTGATGGTCGGTGTGAGTGATGCCGTAGGCGTTTGTGTCGGTGGTCGCGGTGTTAATGTTGGATAGGGTGTCAGAGTAGGGTATGGGGATGCCCCAGGCTGAGCTTGTGTTTCAGTCACAGTTTGCAGGGGTGTTTCTGTTGGGATAGGCGTGGGCTGATTCTCCGAACGCAGCACCACCAGACCCGCACAATAGCAGGGCAGTGTTGCCAAGGTTAAGGCAATCAGGAAAATTCGCAGGCGAGCACGCTGTGACGGGTTATCAAACATAGTACTGTGGGTAGATGATAACACTAGCCCAGGTCAGAGGCAAGGAAAGTAGCTTGGACTCAAATTAATGTACACAAAATGAAATGGGTGCGTTTCAGTTTTGGGGTGAAGGTGTGGGAAAATAGGGTCATCAATGGTAA
>CAZLNX010000107.1:0-17208 GCA_964560795.1 uncultured Anaerolineales bacterium
AGGCTTTCTTTGGGCAGGCTTCAACATTGATCGCGGTACTCTTCCTGGGGGGAGTGCAGTTAATATCCCTGGGCATCCTGGGAGAGTATGTGGGCCGATTGTATGACCAAGCCAAAGGGCGGCCGCTTTACGTTGTCAGTGAAGCACCATCGAAAGATTTTCTTGAAGGTTAACTTGTCAGACAACTTAACCAAATCGAGATAGTGAGTTATAATTCAATTGTCAGACAACTGAAGACAAATAACCAATATCCAATATCCAATATCTAATATCTAATATCTAATATCTAATAGCTAATATCTGCTGCCCCCTTTCTCTGGAGATTCCCCATGTACACAATCGACTTAAGTGTTATCGAAGATCGACAAGAGCGTGCTGTGAAGCGAGCCCGCGAACAAGACATTATCATCCCTACCTTTGCACAAATGAAAGACCCAACTTTGATCCCAGACAAATTCAAAGAAGAATTGGTTTCCATTGGACTTTGGGACGTGCATCCCCGCAACCTGTTCCGCATCACATGGCACAACGAGCCCAAAGCCAGCGGTGGTGGATTTGGTGGGGTGAATTATCTGGAGCTTCCTTCCAGCCTGACGGGTGTCCCCGCGCGGATTATTGTCCTTGTGGGCAAGTGGTTCCCCACGGGCGCTCATAAGGTTGGAGCTGCCTTCGGATGTCTGGTACCACGTCTGGTTACAGGTCAGTTCGACCCCACCACTCAAAAGGCAGTCTGGCCCTCCACTGGCAATTACTGCCGCGGTGGGGCCTATGATTCTGCCCTTTTGGCTTGTGAATCCATCGCCATTCTTCCCGAGGAAATGAGCCAGGAACGATTTGAATGGTTGGCCAATATCGCCGGTGAGACCATCAAGACACCCGGCAGCGAATCCAACGTCAAAGAAATCTTTGACAAATGCTGGGAGTTGCGTGCTTCTGGTGAAGATTTGATGATCTTCAACCAATTCGAGGAATTTGGTAATTATCTCTGGCATTATGAAGTCACCGGTCATGCCATGGAAGAAGTGCTTCAGCAGGTCATGGGGCCGCGCGACCGCTACCGGGGTCTTGCATCTGCGACTGGTTCTGCGGGAACCATCGCCAGTGGCGACTATATGAAACAGCTTTTCCCGGACAGCAAAATTGTGGCCAGTGAAGCGCTGCAATGTCCTACGCTGCTGGAGAACGGTTATGGTGCGCATCGCATCGAGGGTATCGGAGATAAACATGTCCCCTGGATCCACAATGCCAAGAACACGGACATGCTGGTTGCCATCGACGATAATGCCGTTGTCAATCTCTCCCGCTTGTTCAATGAGCCTGCAGGTCGTGAATATTTGGTCAAGCAGGGAGTGCCCCAAGAGATTGTCAGCCAGCTTGATTTGCTGGGTTTCTCCGGAATCTCAAATGTGCTCTCGGCGATCAAAGCCGCCAAGTACTATGAGATGGGCGATGAAGATATTATGCTCACCGTGCTGACTGATTCTATGGAGCTTTATAAAAGCCGCCTGACTGAAATGCACGAAGAGTATGGGGAGTATTCTGAGACTGATGCCGCGGCCGATTTCGCCCGATGGCTGCAAGGCGAATCCACAGACAACTTGCTCGAATTGCGTTATGAAGACCGCCGTCGTGTACACCAGCTCAAATATTTTACCTGGGTCGAACAGCAAGGCCGCACCTATGAAGAAATCCAGGAACAGTGGTATGGCCGCGACTATTGGACTGATTTCCAGAAACAGATCCCTGAAATGGATGCCTTGATCGAGGAATTCAACGCCAAGGTTGGCTTGATCTAGGAACTATTGAAAACTCTATCAAAATCGAGTATCCTGATGCTATAATTAATTGCGTCAGGATATTTTTTATTAATGTATTTGCTATGAACTTACCAGATCTGACCTCCTTGGTTTTAGTAGCTTTTCTTCCAACGCCCCGCGATTTGGAAATGGTACGTGTGCTGGGATGGTACCGAATTCCTCTAGCAACTGCCCCGAAAGTCGTCGCAGTAGATTATCTGGCATTTTACCAACCGGCATCGTTTGGTGAGCGGAAATGGCGTATCGAGTATATTGCGCCGGTACTTGGTCATGAGTTGACCACTAGAGCAGCGTTACTTCGGGATGAACTTGATCATCCCCGGGCTGGCGAGGAATATTTCAAGATTCAGCTGGGTCCTTTGATCAAACTCCCCCAGCCCATAAATGCCGAACGCTGGAAGCGAGTTACCTTTCTTTACACGACCGGCGAATATCTCCTTCAAGCGGAATTAATCAACGATTTGGTTGTTCATTCGGAAGAACGCAAACTACTCTGGCGCGCTTTGCGAGAGCGGGCTGGTCAGGAGCAAACCTATGAAGTGCCAGACATGGATGCGGATGTGTCGCCTGAAGTGTTGGCGATGCTGTTGGGGATAAAGGAACTTGGGGAGGGGTATGGATAATTGTTCCAAAGGGTTAGAGGTACCAAAAGATCGAGAGGCAAATATTGAGTAAACGGTTATTCATTTGTCTTGGAGGGTAGGGTTATGGATCAGCGTGAGGGTAAGGGTTTTCGCAAGTTGATTGTTTGGCAAAGGGCGCATAAGTTGACGCTGCTAATCTATAGACTGTCGGAGAGTTTTCCACAACATGAACGGTTTGGATTGACTTCGCAAATCAGACGAGCATCTGCATCTGTTCCGGCAAACATAGTGGAGGGGTATGCATTGGGGAGTAGTGCTCAATATCTCCGACATTTACGAATAGCACGCGGTTCATTGGCAGAGGTGGAGTATTTCTTGATTCTAGCAAGGGATTTAGAATACATATCTCAGGATGACTACAACGTCGCAGAAAACCTTCGTGCTGAAGTTGGTTATTTGCTATCGCGTTTGATTGACTCCATCGAAAAAAAGAAGTAACCTCTAATTCCTCTGAGACCTCTGACCCCTTTGAAACATCTGCTTCCTTTGAAACTTCTGGTTCCTTTGAAACATCTGCCTCCTTTGAAACATCTGGTTCCTTTGGAACTTTTGATCCCTTTGAAACTTCTAGTCCCTTCGAAACATCAAAAAGGTTTATCCAATGCCCCCAACTACCATCATCAAATCCGGCACCCTTATTACCGCGTCTAGAACCTTTAACGCGGATATTCTGATTCGAGATGAGAAGATCATTGAGATTGGCCAAGATTTACACGCTCAAAACGCGCAGGTCATAGATGCTTCAGGCAAATATGTTATACCCGGAGGCATAGATCCACACGTCCATCTTGCGCTGGAGATGTTCGATACGATCTCTTCAGATGATCATTACACCGGTCATAAAGCGGCCGCCTTTGGGGGAACCACCACTGTGATGGATTTTGTGGTGCAGGAACTTGGTGGATTTGCGCATTCCGTTGAGATCTGGCGAAGGAAAGCGGAGATCGCTGCCATCGATTATGGCTTTCACATGAACCTGACTCACTTTGATGAGAAGATAGCGCGCGAGATCCCATCTCTTTTGGATATGGGTATCACGACCTTGAAGGTATTTACCGCCTATAATGGCCGTTTGCGTCTTCCCGACGGCGATATATTCCAGGCGATGCGCATCGCCAAAGAGCACGGCATGCTGACCATGCTGCACGCTGAAAATGGGGATGTGATCGAAGTGCTAGTACAAGAAGCCCTGGCTGCGGGTCATACCTTACCAGAGTGGCATGCCCGCACACGTCCGGGTTGGGGTGCGGTTGAAGCTGCATTGCGTGGTTTCGCACTCGCTGCGGAGACCGGTGCGCCGCTATACCTTGTCCATATGAATATGGCCGGCGAGGTCGATATGCTGGAATACGCTCGCCAGCGTGGCATCCCCGTGATGGGGGAAACCTGCCCTCAATATCTTTTCTTCACCGAAGAGCACCTGCGCCGCCCCGATGGCGCCAAGTGGATCTGCTCTCCTCCCATGCGTACAGCAGAAGACAATACCCATCTCTGGAAAGGCTTATCAAATGGCACTATCCAGGTGATGGGCACGGATCATTGTCCTTTCTATTTTAATGGCAATAAGTCGATCATGTATGAAGGAGAAGAAGTCGCTATACCTGGGAAAGAACTGGGAGGAAATGATTTCACCAAAATCCCCAACGGATTACCAGGGGTTCAAGATCGCATGCCCATCTTGTGGACCGAGGGAGTCGTCAAGGGGCGTATCACCCCGAATCAATTTGTGGCCATGATGAGCACCAACCCGGCTAAAATCTTTGGGATATTCCCACAAAAAGGAGCACTGCTGCCCGGGTCTGATGCGGATATTGTTATTTGGGACCCTGATCGGGTTGTTGATTATGGAGTGGAGCTGTCTCACCATCGCACTGATTACAACTTATTCGAGGGTTGGCGGTTGACCGGCTATCCTGAGAAGGTCTTCCTGCGCGGGAAGCTGATCGTCGATGGCGATGAATGGCTTGGTGCGCAGGGGATGGGGCAATACCTTCATCGATCGCCAAATGCTGAAGTGATATAAGGAAGGGCGTCTAGGAATTTCCGTGGTAATGTCCAGATTTGGGTGTAGGGGGGGGGGGCGGGGGGGCCCCCCCCCCCCCCCCAAACCCCCAAATCTGGGAGCTACCCCCGGCGATTCCTAGAGAGCCATAAGTTAAGGTAGAATGTGTTTGCATTTGTGATTACATTATTATTGAGAGGTTCTCAATGCCAGATATTGGATCAGGAGCAGCGCCAACGGGTTGCAGAAGTTCTGCTAGCTGTGAATCCCGATGAGGCTTTATAAGAGCTAACCAGACCTTAAGAGTTTTGCTGCCTGAATTTGGTAAAATCAGATATAGAACTTAATTGAGGAGCCGCATAATGAAGGAAGCGAATCAAAAACCCCTGCACTTCACCCCAGACCCCAACGCGGGATACACTGTAACCCGCCGGCCAGATGGTGGCATGCATCTTACATTCACTGATGTCAACGAACGAACCTTGGAGCATTGGCGCGATTTTTCTGCAGAGCACTTGTTGGGTTCCGACAGATTGACACGCAATTTATATGATCTTCGCAAAGTTGAGCAAATTTCTGAACGAGCGATCAAGATTGCGATCGAACTCAACAGTGATCCATCGACGCGCAATATTCGCCTGGCCGTTGTTGTTGCGAATAATAAAGTCCGTACAGCCATTCAAACGATCGCCGATCAGACGCCAGCCGGGGGTGCTCGCATGATGATCTTTACTGAATTAGATGAGGCGGAAGCTTGGCTCAAGCGCCCAATTGAGCAAATGATTTAAAGGTTTGCCTCCAAGGAGAATATATGTCTAAGGACTATTTCAACTCCAGAGATGTATTAAGAACATCTCATGGGGATTATATTTTTTATAGGTTGGATCGGTTGGAAAAAGATGGCTTGACAAAACTCGATCGTTTGCCATTTTCGATCCGGGTGATGCTAGAGTCTGTGTTGCGGCAGTGTGATGAGAGCACCATCACTAGGGCAGATGTGAAGAACTTGGCAGGTTGGACGCCACAGACTGACAAACGGCCAGTCTTGCCCTTCCGCCCTGGCCGTGTGGTGATGCAGGATTTTACTGGTGTGCCAGCGGTCGTTGACTTGGCTGCAATGCGCTCGGCAATGGCTCGCTTGGGCGGCGATCCCAAGAAGATCAATCCCCTGGTGAATGTCGATCTGGTCATCGATCACTCTGTCCAGGTGGATTTCTTTGCTGATTCTGACGCCCTGCGCCGAAATGCTGAATTGGAATTCCAGCGCAATCGCGAGCGTTATGAATTTCTTCACTGGGGGCAGAAAGCCTTCGACAATTTCAGGGTTGTTCCTCCCGCTACGGGCATCATCCACCAGGTGAACCTGGAATACCTCGCTGATGTTGTGCTGACTAAGGATGTTGACGGGGAGCGTGTCGCTTTCCCTGATTCCCTGGTAGGCACGGATTCACACACAACGATGATTAATGGTTTAGGGGTTGTTGGATGGGGTGTGGGCGGTATTGAAGCTGAGGCAGCTATCTTAGGCCAGCAAATTGATATGCTGACACCAGATGTTATTGGATTTAAATTGTATAGCCAAATGCGGGATGGCATCACCGCCACCGATCTGGTGCTGCGCATTGTGCAGATGTTACGTGAGAAGGGCGTGGTCGGCAAGTTTGTGGAATTCTATGGCCCAGGGTTGGATGTGCTCTCCCTGCCCGACAGGGCGACTATCGCCAATATGGCTCCCGAATATGGCGCCACAATGGGCTTCTTTCCTGTCGATGAGGAAACGCTACGCTATCTGCGGCTGACTGGTCGCTCCGAAGAAGTTGTTGAACGCGTGGAGGTGTATCTCAAAGAGCAGCATTTAATGCGCACCTCAGAATCGCCCGATCCGTTTTATACAGATACCCTGGAGTTGGACCTGGGGTCTGTAGAGCCAAACCTCGCCGGACCGACTCTGCCACACCATCGGGTACCCTTGAGTGAGATGAAGCCCACTTTTAAAGCAGCGTTGAGAAAACCCGTTGCTGAACGAGGCTATGCATTAGATGAAGACGCGCTTGGTGCGAAAATATCGATAGGTACCAATGGTTCTACAGAAGAGATGGGTCATGGCGTGGTGGTGATCGCTGCGATCACCTCTTGTACCAACACATCCAACCCCTCGGTGATGATTGGGGCAGGTCTGGTTGCTAAAAAAGCTGTCGAACAAGGCCTGTCCGTCAAACCTTTTGTCAAAACGAGTTTGGCTCCTGGGTCACGTGTGGTAACGGAATACCTGAAGCAGTCGAATCTTCTGGCGCCGTTGGCCAAGTTAGGCTTCAATGTAGTGGGGTATGGTTGTACAACCTGTATTGGCAATTCAGGACCCTTATCCAGTGAGATCGTGCGCGGCATCAATGAGGCCGACCTGGTTGCGGCTGCGGTGCTCTCTGGAAATCGTAACTTCGAGGGCCGCGTCAATCCGCATGTGCGTGCCAATTACCTGGCCTCGCCTCCTTTGGTTGTCGCCTACGCCCTGGCTGGAACTGTAGATATCGACCTCAATAACGATCCCTTGGGGACAAATAAAGAAGGTCAGCCTGTGTACTTGGGTGACATCTGGCCCAGCTCAGACGAAATCCAGGAAACGATTGCCAGCAATGTCACTCCGGAGATGTTCAAGCGCCAATATGCAGATGTTTTCGATGGCAATGAGATCTGGAATAAAATCGAGGGTAGTGAAGGTGATGTTTACGCCTGGGATGAAGAATCGACCTACATCCAAGAACCCCCATTTTTTATCGATCTGACTCCCGAGGTTCCTGATATCAAAGAGATCACTGGTGCGCGCGTCTTAGCCTTGCTTGGGGATTCGATCACTACTGACCACATCTCTCCAGCAGGGGCGATCCCCCCTGACAGCCCTGCAGGGAAATATCTGATCGGTCGAGGAGTGAAACCGCGCGATTTCAACTCCTTTGGCTCTCGACGTGGCAACGATCGCGTGATGACCCGCGGCACTTTCGGTAACATCCGCTTGAAGAACCTGCTTGTGCCCGGCAGCGAGGGGAATTTTACAATCTACATGCCTAGTGGTGAGAAGATGAGCATCTTCGAAGCTTCGCAGAAATATAAGGAGGCAAGAACCCCTCTGATTGTGTTAGCAGGGAAGCAATATGGCACTGGTTCCAGTCGCGACTGGGCAGCCAAAGGTACTCTTCTCTTGGGCGTGAAAGCTGTCATTGCCGCATCTTATGAACGTATCCACCGCTCAAACCTGGTTGGGATGGGTGTGTTGCCTTTGCAGTTCCAGGAGGGCCAGAGTGCCGTAAGCCTGGGACTTGATGGACATGAAACTATTGATATTTTGGGCTTGAGCAATGATATCCAACCACAGAGCCAGGTCAGCGTGCGCGCAATCAGATCAGATGGTAGCTCGATAGAGTTCAACGCTGATGTTCGTTTAGATACCGCCATAGACGTGGAATATTATCGTAATGGAGGGATCTTGCACACTGTATTGAGAAATATGCTATAGCCACCTGATAAAATCATATAGAAACGCACCTTGCACAGACTTGCAGGGTGCGTTTTTATTTATCCAATTCTTCTGGAAGGAAACCTTTTGCTTGTTATTTCACAAATAAAAGATACAATGTAATTGGTTTCTCCGAACATGTAAGAGTACACTCGGAGGTGATATGTTATTGAACTTTCTTTTCATAGAGGGGGAGTCTCATCGTTTCTTTTTCCAAGTTTTCATGCTTCGGAATAAATATCCCCTTTTCACCCATTATTTAAGTTGTGAAATTGATTCTGATCACATAGATATTCTCACAGAAGTTGAGGTGGAAAAATGAATAATAGTAATCTCTTAAGGATCTTCACGGCGGGGCTGACTCTATTTTTTTGGATTGTACTTTTACATACTATTCCTGCAGAGGCACAAGCAACTCATTCTCTTAATGGTATCGATAATGGGACCCTGCAAAATACTCCACCGGGATTTCAAGGTGCCTATGAACTTTTAGGTATTTATCTCCAAACTTCTGATCCAGATGAGGAAGCTAAGAGGTTACGACAAGCTGTGATTTCAGAATTTGCATCAAACTATGGATGGCACGATGTCAATATTGCTGGATCTGCAAGTGAAGTAAAAAAGGTTGATGAGCATTGTTATGATCCTGATTATAAAACTGAATATCCTATCACTGAATGGGTAACTATTACGGATCGTGTGGATGATGATGGCTTTGTTTCTGACGAAGAACCTTTTCTAATTGAACAAGATATCGGATTAGGATTTCGGAGTGTTGGTTTTTATGGCCTGCCCAATGGCTATTTACAAACTGAGGAAGTGGATGTTTTCAAGTGGCGAGAGGGGGCCTTCGATTATGAAGTTCATGTATCAAGCATTTGCTATGAAGTGGAAGGATATGAAGATGAAATTACTGGGAGGGCTCTAGAATATGCTCAAGCAATTTATGACATAGCCCACCGGTATGGACTTCATACTTGGACCCCCGGAGATATTTACGGCGAGGTAGAGCAGACACAAGATGAAGAGACACCCCAGGTGGAGGATAAGCCTACCCCCCGGGCTGACTGCATGGATGGCAGTTGCGAAGAGGCCTTCTGCGAGGGTGATACTAGTGTTGTGACCCAATACGGGATCCTGGATGAAGATGCGGGGGTTTGTCATGTCAACAGCATTCAAATGAGTTCGTTTGATTGTGGGCAGCAAAGTAGTGGTGATGAGTATTACTACGGTTGTGATTACTCTATACATGAGTGTATCTATGGCTATGCCCTTGCCTGTCCAGGTGGATGCAACCCGGAAACGGGTCGCTGTATTGGTGGAGCACCCTTGGAAGAGGATGATCTGTGCGCTGGCGTGGTCTGTGAGGACCCAGTTTGTTCGCCAGATAATACCCAAAGCTGGTCTGGGATATCTTGCAACCCGGATACTGGGTTGTGTGACCAGATTAATCAAATCATCCCTTGCGCTCAGTACTGTGAGGAAGATTTCGGTATTTGCGTTGAAGATGCCTTTGCGCAGGCCTGTGCAGAGTTGATTGCCTCAGAATGTCAACCTTATTGCGATGGCAATACCAGGTACTATGCTGAAGATTGCAACGACGAGGGGTGTATTTGGTCCTACCAGGAATGCTCGGAGAATTGCTATAACGGCCGCTGTATTTCAACATCTTCGGGTGGTGATTTTGAAGACATTCTGGGGGTACTAGGTATTCTAGGAGGTATTGCAATAGGTGGAGGGGGGCTCTTAGGCGGCGGGTATTTTGGTTACAAAGCTCTGAGAACCCGTTTGGGGCGCAGGAAGGTAACTATTCCAAAAGCGCCAGAACAGCCTGTTCAATCTCCAGCGAAGCCAGACCAATCCCTTATGACGTTTGACAATTTAAAGCGCCTGCTGGATTATCCCAATAAAATCATGGGGGTGCTTGATAGATATAAATTTGCCCCAGATGCCAAGGAAAAGTGGTTGGTAGCCCGCAATTTGTGGAACCAATTTCCCAGCGAACACTCGGCTCAAAAATATATCGATGCCTCCCGGCATCGGATGAACCCTACCGGTAAAGTTGGCAAATATCTGGACCGGGCAGGCAAGCTCGTGGATGCAGTTGATGCGGTTATCAAAGCAGAAAAGGTAATCAAAAAACGCGGCTATAAGGGCTGGGAAAAAGCTGGTGCTTATTTTGTAGAGGGAGCCAATAAGTTCATTACCACCGTGCTTACCAAAAACCCGGTGGTAACTGTTGTCGATCAAGTTGCGGGCGATTTGACCGGTCACAATATCGAAAACACCATCCGTGCTGGAGAGGAAAAATGGCATAAAGTAACTGAAGAATACTATCAAAACACTTTTCAGGTTGATGCCAAAGATGCAGAAATTACGACCAAAAAGCAGGGGATGCGCTACATCCGCAATATTCGCAAACTGATGAATGAGGGCAAAATCAGCCGAGGGGAAGGTCGCCGCCGAGCCAGGGCTATTTTTGACAAAATGGTAAGGTAATCGAAGATGAAGAATATCTACAAGTTAACTGACATTGAATTTTGGGCACTGGGGACGCTTGCATACCTGCCAATCGAAAATGGTTCCATCATAGCGCAATGGTTGACGCAATTTGAACCCCCATCTGTCGATGGCTTCATCGATGGGGCAATCAAATCATTAGAAGCAAAAGGCTATATCGACCCACAGCGCGGGCAGGATATCATCCCAGAAGATTTGCTGGAAGCCTTCATGGTGCTTTCTATCAGCAGCGTGCGTCTGACAGTTGCTATCCAGCGTAATGGGAAGTTCACCTGGACCTACTTTGGCCAGTTAGAAGAAACCGTTGTGCAGTATGAGATCACAGATAATACTATCCAGGTACATTCGCCAGACCAGGCTTATGAGTTATCAGCTATGTTGGTGCCCGAGTGGTTCCGGGTTGATGTGCGAGAAGATTTCACTGATACACTGCCATTTGGCACTTACTTGATGCTGGTCACGGCATTTCAAATGCACGATATTCAATCGGTATTGGTTGAAGATGATGCCAGCCCAGCCATATCCCGTAAGGATTTGTATGATGCATTTATGGAGTCGCAGGAATGGGTGGATATCTACCACGCAATAGGCTTTTCAGGTATCCAGCCAGTAAGCCAGATGCCCTTTGACAAATTCCTTCAATTGTTGATTCAGCAAGATTATTTACATCAAATCGAAGATGATTTACTTCAGATTGGTTCCGGGGCTTTTCCCTTGCGGACTACTTACAGTGACCCCGATCTGTGCACACTGACTCTTTCTTTAGATGGAACTGGAGCGGATTTCCCCCGCACTGGTGTATTAATTTATGGAAGTGGACGCCTGTTTTTGATCCAGGTTTCCGAAACGTTTCAGTTTGCAATTCGACAGTTGGATAACCTTCACGCGGCTCTTGGATGGTCTTCCAGCCTTATTGCCAAAGGCGCAGCAGTCCAACCGACCCTGCCTAACCCACCGGAAATCCAGATGGCAGAACTAATAAGTGTCCAGCCATCAGTTGGGGATCAGTTACCTCACCAGGTAGACATAACGGCGACAACGCAGCCTAAGAAGAAGCGTCGAGTTTGGTTGATTGTCTTGGTAGCGGTGCTCCTGGTCATTTGTTGCTCGTGCTCGTTATTCTTTTATGAAGACATAATGTACTTGATCGAAGAAATATTGTGGAGCCTGGGTATTCTCTAATCTACGTATGCACAAGGAGACGAAAAGATGAATAATGAACCGAATTCAAAGTATGTTGTTCTGCCTGTTGTCGTCTTTGTTCTGCTTGCCCAGCTGGCATGTTCTCTTGTTGGTGGGCTGACGCCAGATGAGGATACTAGAAGTGTTGATATCGGAGTCGAAGAAGCCGCGCCCCCTGAAGCAGAAGCCCCTGCTAAAGAGCCAGATGCTGCTGAACAAGATGAAGCGCCGCCGCCAACGGAGGAAGTATTTTTTGAGCAGGATGGCATCCGGCTGTACTACGACCCGCAGCTGGTCCTGGACGTCGAGCCCCCCACAGAGACAATCCTGGCTTCCAGCGGCGATGAAATGTATGGGATTCCCCATCCGGCCTATGTTCATTTCAATCTGTATATGGAACAGGCCCAGGTGTATGTCGCGCCGATACAAGAGTATAAAGATTCGGATGATTTTGCTGCCGCGACCATCTCTGAAATGGAAACCATGCTCAACCAAAAGCCGCCAGCGGTTGAAGACTGCGTCCCCGAACTCCCCTTGAGCGATTTCTTTCGGGTTTGCGATCACCAACAATTCACATCCAATATTGGCTATTTTGATTTCCAGAATGGGTCTGGTGTCAGATTTGTCTCTGTTTATGGCATTCAGGATATGGCTCCGGTGGATAATGAACACCTGATATATGTGTTCCAGGGATTCACGGACGATGGCAAGTATTATGTCAAGGTCATTGTCAGGTTATTGCATTCGCAGCTGCCAGAAATTGGTGAGATCCCCGAGGATATCTACGCCGCAACCGACTACACCGTCGTGGAGCAATATTTTGAGGGTTTCGAGCAGATGCTGAACGATAGCGAAGAAGATTTCTCGCCCACGCTGGAATGGATCGATGCGTTTATTGAGTCTCTGCGAGTTGAGTAATCTCAGGTCAATTTCTTAAATCAAGGAGGATGATCATGGGAGAGCTTCGACAAAAACTGTTGATTTTGGCTGCTGTGATTGGTCTCACATTGAGCTGCAGCCTTTTCGTTTCTGAGAGAAGCCCGGCAGCAGGCTGTAATAAATCGATTGGTATGGGGGGGTGCCTTGCAATCACAGCCATAATCGATTTATCCGTCGATCCCATAATTGAATGTCTTGAGATTGAGGAAAACAATTGTCAAGGCGGTTTTTTAGATATCCGGAATTCTTGCCAGGAAAGCTTTATCCTTGAAGGTATTGAGATTCCGCCTTCTGGATACACAAGTATAGATATTGAAGAAGATGAGAATGGATACATTTCATTGATTGAAGTTGGCGATTTTGCAATCGAATATGAGCCCGACGAGAACAAACCTGTTACAGTATCTGGAATACTCGGGAATCAGGAAATCAAGCTGGAGTTTATCAAAACTGCACCCCTATGTGAGAGATAGAGGTACCAATACTATGAGACGATATGTGTGGATTTTTCTTTTCTTGGTCACCATCTCTGGGTGCAAGAAGGTGCCGGAGTTCATCAATCACCCCAAACCAGACCTGTCCGTTGAAGTGGGTGCCTTTGATGATGCCGGCTGCCCACCCAACGATTATGGCGCGCTGATGTGTCCCGAGGGTAGCTCTCTGGCCGAGATGGGCTGTGACCGCATCGCCGAAGCCTATGATATCCTGGGTGGGCTTGAGCCCGCCTACCCCATGGCGTTCTGCTTCTTTGAATCCTACATGCATATGGATGACGATGAATCTTTGTTTCGATATGAAGACGAGGGTTATGTCTATAATTATGGGGGCTTCAGTCCGACGTATATCCGCTACCTGATCGTTGTAGATGATGAATTCCAATTGATCAAGACCCGAGATGAACTGCAGAGTACCTTCGCCCCCATCGAATCAGAAAACGAAGCCCTGAGTTACGCCCTAGTCTGGGATGACCTCTCGGCTTACTATGATCTGGAATATGAGCCCCATCTACGTTATCTGGTGGATGTCGTAGAAGACACCTTCGTAACAGAAGTTGATGGCGGATACCAGGTTCATTTATATTATTACCAGTTCTATGGTTGCGGACCGCATACTACTTATGCTGTAGATCTTCTGGTAACTTTTGATGGGCAGATCGAAGAAGATAATGTAGAAGGGGTTTTTGAAGACCCCGAAGAAGATGATTTGTGTGTGGATTAGGCCATGTTGACATTTGATGATCTCACTCTTGTAATTGGTGTCTTAGAAAGATGGTCAAAATGATATTTTCAATCAATATTTATCAGGATGTGCTCTTCGAGGTTTGACTGATGAAACGATATTTGACACACATCTGTTTGATTTTTTTTCTAGCGGTACTCATCAACTTCCTTTCAGTATCCCCTGTTTCAGCTGATTCCATAGAATATCCAATAAGCCAGGAGGATGATGAAGATCCATATGGTGCCTATTGTGATGGCAATGTCAGTGTCATTGATAATACATGCGATGGCGTTACGGTTCTAGATTGTTTAGATACGATCCCCGGTGCGGGTGATGAGATTCGCACTGATTGTGGCGAGGCTGGCTGCAATCCTGAAACTGGTTACTGCAACTCCCCTGGAAATGACTTGTGTGCCAATACAACGTGTGACCCAATTTGCGTTGATGATAGTACCAGTCGTTCGGGAGGAAGTTGTAACTCCACAGACGGATCATGTAGTTATGCATACGAAGAGAATTGTGCTTCGGGCTGCAATTGGGATACGGGTCTATGCAACGAAAGCACGAATATATGCGATGGTGTTTCTTGCACCCCCTACTGTTATGATAACAACACCAGCGTTTATGGCGGAAGCTGTGACCCTGCCGATGGCTATTGCTATTATGAATATCAAGAAACTTGTGCATATGGCTGTGATTCAATGACCGGATCGTGCGCGGACTATGGGCCATCGGTTGATGATGGTGACGACAGTTTATTGCCGGCGATAGCCGCAATTGGCGCCGGAATAGCGGTGGCTGCGGGGGCGGTTGCGGGTGGAGGCTATTTGGCAACTCGCTTCCTGCGGCAGGTGATCAAACCAGCTGATAAGCCCATCGAACAGCAAAAAGATAAGGATGATGATGAGAAGCCCAAGCGTTACCGTCTGATCGTTTCGGCGGATTTTCTTAAATTCAAACCCAGGGATCAACGCAAGTTGACGGTGCGGGCTGAAGTTTCCACAGATGGCGGCGGTTGGACTCCGGCGAACCAGGTCCCCATCGTTCTCCGTGCTGGAGGCGGCTTCACTTTGTCTGATCAAGGAGGGCGTGGTCAGATAACCCTGACATTGACTGCTCCCGAGGAGCGCAAACCCATCAAAGCCAGCCTGACAGCCACAGCTACCGCGCCCCAGCCTGTCCCACAAAAACAGGTCCTGCTTGAAGTTATCCCGCCGCAATACCAACTCAAAGCTGACCCTCCCGAGATCGTACTCATCGCCGGAGATTCGACTACCCTGACAGTGACAGCCTGGGAGCGCGCTCCCGACGGGGCACTTGTACAGGTCGATGGCGCAGGCTATCACTTCATGGTCGAGCCGACCTTTGAAGACAAGCGCATCGAATTGATCCAGGAAGGTAGTGGTTATACCCAGATCAAAACCCGCGCAGAAGATTTTGGGGACGAGGAAGAGCATTTTAAGATCCGGGCAGAAGCCTCCATCCCGGGTTCAACAGAGTGGGAGACAATATGGGTTCTGCTCAGGATTGTGCCGCTGACGTATAAGTACGAAATCGTCATCGAGCCGCAAAACTTCGAGATTGTCGCCGGGGAAGATTTCGATGTCACCGTGACACCCTGGAAGACCGACCCCTACGGCGAGCGCACGATCGCAGAACTGGCCGAGATAGAAATGACGGTCGTTTCACCTGATGGCGATGGAGATTTGGTAACGCTCTCTCCTTCATCGAACACGGGGCAATTTGATGTCACGTTGGAAACATCTTTGGATGATTTTGAAGGCGACCGCACCTTCACTTTGCAGGCGGATGTTCAATTCGATGAGGAGCAAGGGGGAACAACTGAAACACCCTTTAATGTACGGGTTACTCCCGAGCCGGAAGCCTGGCTTTATCAAGGTGATGATCCCGAAGAAAGAGAGCAGCGTTATTATTGTGGACATGAGCTTCTAGCGCATGAGTTGGTTGCTGATGGGCGCGACGAGTTGACGCTGATCGCCTTCCTGCGCCGTCAGCCGGAAGACGAAGCGCTGGTTGATGCTTTTCCTCAGGGGCAGGTCACGAGCTGCGAGATTCAGGGGCCTCTCAAAGGTCAGATAATCGTGCAGTCCGTCTCAGGTGTGGAATTTGGTGAAGGAGTCTCTCTATTCAAGCTGCGCACCCTTCATCCTCTACTATTCGATAACGAAGTATATTTCGACAATCCCCCGATTACGATTGATCTGGAATACCGGCTGGAAGGCAGAGATCAAACGTTTACCCATCAACTGAAGCTTGAGCTGCGCTACCTGTATCTGAAGCTATGGGTCGTGCCTGCTAAGCAGCGCGGTTATTCGAAAGCTGTAAGTTTTGTCTGCCTGGGACCGGATTCAGCTTTGACAGTATCTGACCTGCCTGTGCGGGCGCGACTCAGGAACAGCCAGTCCGACTATGTAGTCATGGAGAGTGATGACCAGCAGCTCACCGATGCAAAAGGTATCGCCACCTGGAGTTTGCGCTACCAGAACCTGACCTGGGAAAAGAGTCATCAGGCCAAATTTGAAGTGGATTGCGGGGTGCCTGATCAGGGAGGCCAGGTACATGAGCATACAAGCATTGAGAATAATATTGGCACAAATGTTGGTGATTTGCTTCGCAACCTTTACGATGCCCGTGACACATTGGATTTGACGAACCCCTGGTTCCAGGGTAACCGTTGGTATGAGATCTGGTTGGATTATCATATGCCTGACTTTTACCGAGGGCCGATCTGGAATATACTTTTCAAGCACACGGACAAAGCTAAAGAATTAGTTGGTGAGCCGAAGAAATTTGTTTGCGGCGAGTACCGCGACCGCATCGACGAATGGATCATCTACCGCCGGAATGGCAGGAACCGACAAACTGCCGCGCCGGGAGCCGACTTAGATATTTCACAGACTTTCAACGGCATCGAGGTTTCAGCGTATGGGCTTTATGGGCTAGAGGTTTTGGGCATTCATGATTTTGCCGGTATCCATTTGAGTGGCACCGATCCAAATGCTGATCCACGCTATATTGATCCCTGGTGGAGACAAGAATGGAAGTCGCCAGAACTGCGAAATTTCAGTTCGTTGCTTACATGGAGGGACCAGAGCTTTTACGCAGCTTCGCTGACCGCGCCGATACTAATCCCGATATTGATTGTCGTGGGTATTAAACTTGGGATCGCTGCGCTGATAAAGAAGTTGATTGGGCGATTCGTCGCCAGCGCTGTGATTTCCAAAGCTGCTTTTGAAATACGCGAAAGTCCAGAATATAATCCGCTGGTGGGCGAAACGTATACATCCTATTTGGATATTTCGGCTATCCACTTAAGGCGGGACAGCAGCGGTAGCCAAAGGATCGTGGCTG
>CAZLNX010000108.1:0-17181 GCA_964560795.1 uncultured Anaerolineales bacterium
TGTTTGAAGCCGTATGTTACTCACCTTGAAAGGTCCCAAATGGACAAAGTCCAGTAGAGATGATCTTCAAAAAGAAAAAATCACCCATCCCTGAAGAATTGATCACCAAGCTGCGCGACGCCAAGCGTGTTGCTGTGCTGACAGGCGCAGGCATCTCTGCTGAAAGTGGTGTGCCAACATTTCGGGAGGCGCAGACGGGCATTTGGGCTGAGTACAACCCCGAGGAGTTAGCTACGCCCTATGCCTTCGAAAAGAATCCCTGGCGCGTGTGGGAATGGTACACATGGCGTCGTGAATTGATCGCAGGGAAAGACCCCAACGAAGGTCACTATGCCTTGGCTGAGATGCAAAGGCGACTTCTCGCTCAAAATGCCCAATTCACGCTGATCACCCAAAATGTGGACGGCCTTCACGTTAAGGCTGGCAGCGAAGATGTACTCGAACTCCACGGTAACATTTTTCGGTCAATCTGTTCTAATCCCGACTGCGATATAGTTGTTGAGTACGTAGATCTCATGCCAACGGAAACTCCCCCGCCTCGATGCGAGAAAGATGATTGTGAAGGTCTCTTGCGCCCCGATGTGGTCTGGTACGGTGAAGCTCTCCCGCTAAATGCACTGCATAAGGCAATGGCTGCGGCCCAAAAATGTGACCTGTTCTTCAGTATTGGCACATCAACATTAGTACAGCCCGCCGCATCGCTACCTACGATGGCGCTGGATGCGGGTGCCGTAGTCGTAGAGATCAACCCTGAAGAAACACCCATCACGAAACGGGTGAGCCATCATTTGAAAGAAAAGTCTGGGGAAATCTTACCCAAGTTGGTAGAAGAAACTTGGGGTTGAGTAATATTCTATTGCGAATTCACAAGCGGGTTCCTGATTGGAACCCGCTTATTTTTTTACACCAACACTGACCTTCGGACAGGAGTTCGGACAATGTCAGAGAAAAAATAGTTTCGTCTGTCATTGCGAGCGTGCCAGAGGCAGGCCTACGGCCAGCGTGGCAATCTCAATCATACTCGGAGATTGCTTCGTCCCCTGTGGGGACTCGCAATGACAACTTTGTCCGATCTTTTGTCCCAACCTGAGAACCAACACCCTTGACAAATTAGAACAATTGTTCTATATTATCTGAACTACTATCTTATCAACGGTGAGCTGTTGTACCACTTACCCACTCTAACCAAGGAGGTTTCGCATGTTGTCTGAATTCTCTCTCTTACAAAAGCGGCTGCGCCTCCAACGCGGCCTAATCTTTGGAGCCCTTATCGTCACTGCCTTATTGGCCTTCGAAGTCTTCAACTACTCCACCACGGACTTTGCCCTCTCTGATGTGCTCGGGGATCTTAAATTCCTTGGCATTCGTTGGGCAACTATTCTTTCGATTGCCTTCTGCGGCATCGACTTCGCGGGTATCGCTCGTTTATTCACCCCCGAGCAAGGACGCGATGAGCCTGCTGAAGTCTGGTATCTCTTTGGGGCCTGGATGCTGGCCGCCCTGATGAATGCCATGTTGACCTGGTGGGGCGTTTCCATTGCTATTCTCAACCATGACACCCTGGGCAATGCTGTTGTAGCCCGCGGCACGCTTCTCAAAGTAGTGCCAATTTTCGTAGCTATTATGGTGTGGTTGATCCGGGTGTTGATTATCGGTACGATTTCCGTTGCTGGAGACCGTATCTTCAGTCAGAAGAACCTGAGGTCATCCCGCAGTGGATCACGGGCACAAACGTCTCGTCGGCCTGCAAGCTCAAGGCCCCAGTCGAGACCTGTTGCCAGCAATCGGCGTTCCGCCCCCGTTGGGCGCGCTGTGGGTGCCCGATCATCCCAATCGTTCAGCCCGGCTCCCAAGCCAACGTTTTCTGACCCTGATTACTCGTCTCAAGAGCCAACGTATCATCCTATCCCCTATGGCGGAAATCGCGACCGTGGCAATACCGGCGGATCGCGTTTCTAAAAACTCCTACTCCAGGTACTTACAAACGAAGAAACCCGGTTTCTGGCTGAAACCGGGTTTCTTCTATTAATTCCCTATCCTAACCTGAGTTTCGTTTAGCATCGTAAATCGTTGAGCGGAGGCGGCGCTGGCCGTAGGCTCATCTTTGATGTGCGGCCCTACAGGCAGCCGTAGTCGAAACGCTTATCGTTCCCTTCGATTGTCACTTCGACAAGCTCAGTATCTGCTCAGGGATGTCGCAGTTCTTCTTATAAAATTCAAGTTATCTTACTCAGTACTCTTAGAGCTCTCAGTGTGACCCATTTATTAGGATTCTTCTTTTCGCCAAAATCAACCCAGGTTTTGCCCGTGTAGTGATAATCCAATGCCCAACGACCATCGGGATTTCCTTTTTCCCGAATAATCTCTAGAGAACGTTTCAGGCGCGGATCGTCCCCATAACCCAAATCGACCAAAACATCGACATTTTGCAGCAGATCAGTAATATAGAAAACGGGGAAGCCAAATTTCCACCAATTCCCACTTGGTTTTTCATTCCAGCCCAAAGGGTAATCGGCATCGGCAGGATCGGTACTGAACAAGAAATCCACGCCGCGCTCGATCGCTTCACCCACAATAGGACTATGATTTTCTTGGGGCAGTCTACTTAATGCCGCCATCACCTTAATTGCGCCCCAGGCACAGGGCAATTTGCTATTAGCCCCACAAAGGAAGCCTGGTCCACATTTTCCAGCGTAGTAGCGCAAAGCAGCCTTACGGTCAGTATTCGGTGCAATCCCCTCACCGGTCACGCTGCGCGCTAGCCAATCAAAGGCCTTATCCATGCGTGGATCCGAGAAGCCAAGATCGATCATTGAAGCACACATATTACCTTGAAGACAATCCGCCGTCGTCGAGGGAGTGCCATAGACTGTGAACTGTCCATTTTCAGAGATGTTATTTTCCATCATGTACACACAGGCACGCTGGATACGTTCATCCAACGCGGCTGAGGCTCCCAACTGTGTTAACATGATCAGCGCCCAAACTGTCCCCCTGTATTTTGGATTGTAGCCAGGTCCAGGCTCAGCCCAATATCCTTCATCTGCCATTTGGTCTAAGATTGTTGCAATGGGGCCGAATTCATGGGCATCTTTTTGAGCAGACAACAATTCAGGATCACTGGTAGAAAGCCCAACAAGATCACGCAGTGCCAGATAACGCGCGCCAGGAGATTCTGACTCCAGAAGCCAATTTATAGAATCGGTATAAATCGAACCTTCCCCAAACATAAGAACCGCCTTTTATATCAATCTGATGAATTCAGCGCGTTCAATTCCGATAAGGTGACAACCTGGTAGCCGCGGCGGATTAACTCCGGCAAGATAGATTCTAGCGCTTTGGCTGTGCGATAACCGCGGGCTTGATGATCATGCAGAACGATGACATCGCCGGGTTTCGTTTTCCATAGGACATAGTGGGTCGAAAACCATGCAGAACCAACCTGGGGGTCGTAAGGATACACCGAGCCCAGGGCGCAGCGATAGCCATACTCATCCAAGACATCCAGCATAGCGTCGTTATACCAGCCCGAACCCGGCCTGAACCAGTGAATATCTCCAAATTGAGCGAGCACTTCATCAGCAGCGATCAACTCATCTTTAAAAATCTCAATCGGATAATTAATGCTGGCTTCGTCCTCGGTCATATGGTTTCCGATTTCGTGCCCTTCGGCGATCATACGCTGGACGAGGGCTTCATTGCCGGGCACACGATCAGTTATCAAGAAGAACGTAGCGTGGGCGTTGTGCTTCTCAAGGATATCCAAAAGTTCAGATGTTGTTGTGGAATCGGGGCCATCGTCGATGGTCAGCGCGACAATCCTCTCCTGTGTATCCACAGAATAGAGCACCTCGGGCGAACGCTGGCGCAAGCGTGAAATCAGCCATTCTGGATTTAACCAGAGCGCCGCACCAAATATTAAAAACATCGCTGGGACTACAACAGCAATCATCGGAGTTAATCGTGCGAATGTGTTCATATCCAACTTGAATCTATTCCTCGACCAGCATACGTCGCAACACTTTGCCCACAAAGGATTTTGGTAGTTCGTCTCGAAACTCAATCTCCCAAGGAACTGCATACTCATCCAACCGTTTGCGACAGAGATCAATCAGCTCTTCCTTGGAGAGATTTGATCCCTCTCTCGGCACCACAAAGGCTTTAACCTTTTGGCCGCTCTCGCCGCTGGATACTCCAACTACGGCAGCCTCCAAGACCTTACTATTTTCATAAAGCACTTCTTCGATATCGCGCGGGTAGACACTGAACTCTCCTGCCATGATGGTATCACGCTTGCGGCTGACGATTTTAAAGAACCCGTCAGCATCCATCACAGCGACATCGCCTGTATGCAGCCAACCATCTTCGAGTACAGTCTCCGGAGATTCCGTTTTATCTGGCTGCCAATAGCCTGGCATCACCTGAGGCCCCTTGACCAACAATTCACCAATCATGCCCGCCGACAAATCTTCCCCCGTGACCAAATCAACAATCTTAGCATCGGTGTTAGGGATGGGGATACCAATAGAGCCAGCTCGCCCAGAATCTGTGAGAGGGTTAGCATGGGTAACGGGCGCAGCCTCGGTCAGGCCATAGCCTTCAACCAGCCTACCGCGAGTCAGCTTCTCGAAGGCTTCCTGAACTTCAACGGGCAAGGGCGCCGCGCCACTGATACAAGCTTTGATCGAAGACAATCCATAAGAACGAACATTTGGAGCCTGATTGATGAGTGCGTAGATAGATGGCACACCGGGGAAAATAGTTGGTTTAAATTCCTTGATATGGTCAAGAACTTGCTGAAGCTCAAAGACCGGCAGCAGCACGATTGTCGCCGCGATGGCAATGGGAATATTCATCGCTGTAGTCATGCCATAGCTGTGTGTCAGGGGGATCACGGCCAAAAATGTCTCTTCACCATATTGAATTTCTGGAATCCAATGGCGGGTCTGCAACGAATTGGCCACTAGGTTGGCATGGGTTAGGCGCACACCTTTGGGTTCGTCGGTGGTGCCACTGGTGAAGAGAATATTGGCAAGATCATCACTCTTGGCATCGTGGTCAGGCGCGTGGCCCGGCGCATCGATCATGAGATGATCCATCAAGTAGATAAATTCACTTTTGGGAATCTCCTCACGGGGCTGAAAACCGGCTGCTTGCCAGCGCGCTAAAAGCTGCTTGTACACCCTGGGAGTTAGCACATTGCGGATATCTGCAAGAACAATTTTTATTGGGATATGTTTCTGAATTTCGAGAGCTAATTCGCCAAACTCTTTGAGAGTTACGATAATTTTCACCTGAGTTTGCTGGATTTGGCGCACAATTTGGTCCGCGTTGGCCTCAGGGTTCGACAGCACCACCACACCGCCAATTTTGAGGGCTGCATAATACGCAATCAACATTTGCGGCATATTAGGCAAGATCACCATCACCCTATCCCCAGGGCGCACACCTAACCCGTGCAGCGCATGAGCCATCTGGTTGACACGCCGGTCGAGTTGACGGTAAGTCAGCTTCGAGCCATAGAAGACTGTGGCGACCTTATTTGGCACACGGTCGGCAGCGGCTTCCAAGAACTTGTGCAGCGGTTGGCGCGGGATAGGGCATGTATAAGGGGTATATTTGCCATAACTTTTCAGCCAGGGGCGCGTACTCATCAACCTTGTCTCTGCATCTTGTTCGCGCCACGATAGGCGCCGCCCTTGGGCTTCCCCCTCAACAAAGCGCTCGATAGCGCGGTTAACTGCCTGATGCCGCTCGAGTTGAACTTTATGTTTCGATGCGCCCACATCAAGCACATCGGCTCCTGGCACAGCCTCTCGCACCTTTTCGAATACCCGGCGAGGGAAATAGCGGTCACGCTCGCCGGTGATGATCAGGGTTGGCGTATTGATTTCTCTCATTAGCTCCCAGCCGCGCCATTTACGCAAGTTATTGAGCATCATGCGTTTCATAACATGGACTTCAGCATTCCAGCGCGGCCGATAGCGCCAAAAGGGTTGGAATACCGCTATGGGAACGCGCGAGAGCAGCGAAGCGCTGCGCGGCAAGGGATATTCTCCCGCGGTGGCAATCAGGACGAGCTTTTCCAACCGTTCGGGGTGAGCGGTGGCATACTCGACGCATATCGAGCCCCCAAAGGAATGACCGACCAAGGTGAATTTCTCAGGCAATTGGAGGGTGTTGGCAATCGTGTCGATATCTTCGACCAACTCTGACATGGTGTATTCGGTGAAGGGTGCATCACTTTGGCCATGGCCGCGTAAATCGGGCACTACCACGCGATATTGATGTCCAAAGTGATTGATCTGGTATTCCCATGTCTCTGCACAGCCGGCATACCCATGCACCAGCATAATGGTTTTGTCCGCTCCATCAGGCCAGACATCCACCACGCTCAAGGTTACATCCGCAAGCCCGCGAATGGGCACTTCTTCGCGATACAAATTCAAATCTAGTTGGATTTCTCGATGCTTGAGTCCACGCGGTTTATTCATCATCTCACCTCACCATGAGAATTAAAGTAAGCAGATTGTACACCAACACAAAAGGATGTCAAAATTTGGGTGTGGTCAAGTCGAAGGAAATCCCTGGAACCAAACGATAATATGTATTTGAATAGTTTGGGAATCAAGCGGTTTCTTGGAGATTCCTCGCTTCGCTCGGAATGACAAATTACCCTGATACCATCCGCTTCGCGCAGCAAACCCTTGAGGTACTGCGGCGGAGCCGGTGACGACGCCGAGCATCGTCACCAGATGTTATATTTAATAATTGTCGTCAATTACGCAGGAATGACACTACCCTACTCAACGCCAAAATCATCAAGAATCCCAGGATCAACGTCCAGCCAAATGAAAACGTCAGGCGCAGGTTCAATGCCAGGAGGCTAAAAACCAGCCCAATCACCAGCACTCCACTCAACCGTCGAAAGTGCCGCGCCACCATTTCATCTTCATTCTCGATTTTTTCAACGCGCCTTCCACGAGATATCAGGTGAGCAATATCCCAGGAAGCAAGTGTTGCCAATATCCCAATGCTGAGCCAAAGGGTTGATACACCTAACCAGGATGCGAATGCTATGATCATGCAAAATAGTACAAAGCTGAAAGAATTTCCCCAAACCCAACCCCGCCAATGTGAGGTAGCCCAAAATCCACCCAAAACGAGTCCGACACCTGCCCAAGCTGGGTGACCAGCGACAATAAAACCAATCCCAGTGCTAAATGCCAATACAGCCAAGCTGCTGTAGAAAATTATCCCAGCCATTTTCATCCGCGCACCTCGATGGGATGCACAAGCGGCACCGGGCGGCTGAGCGTGACATGCAGCGCGCCGTCAAGGGGTGTGTCCACATCCCAATCCAACACCTGAATGCCAGCCTGACGCAATTTGTGCAGCATCAGTGTGCGCTCAATGCGAGCCAGACGGGAAGCCAGGGAGCTTGTTTCGTCTTGCGCATCGAGTCCGGCTAACTCAAAAATTACTGGGTCAGGGCTGATGACCATCAAGGCGTAACCGCGGGCACGCAATTGGATGAGAACATCCACGTCATCATTTTGCAAGGGGCTGATAAGCACAAGTTGGGAGTTTGCAGGCAGCAAGCGCTTGGGTAGGTTTTCCAATTTCTCGAAAACCATACTCTCTCCAGGTTCAGCGCGCGCCAGACTTTGTAGAATACGTTCACGCTGCACTTTGCCATATCCCGGATATGTCCAATCAAGCTGCGTTCCATATTGAAGCAGGCCTACCCGATTGCCATCGTTAAGGAAGCTCTCGGCCAATGCGGCAGCAGCCTGCACACCACATTCGAATAATGAGTTGCCGCCATTGACCCTGACTTCACTGCGCCGACGCGTATCTAATATGATGCCGACATCGGCCACGCGCTCTTGTTCAAATTCATTGATGAAGAGTGAATTACGATGCCGTGCGCTGGCGCGCCAGTTGATCCACTTTAGAGGGTCGCCCTGTTGATATTCCCGCACGCCGAAGAATTCAATCCCAGATCCACCTTTACGGGCTGGGATGTATCCGGCATACACTCGTGTGCCCCTGGGGCGGATATTTACGCGGCCTATCCGCTGCACTACTGGCTGAACGAAGAGTCTCCCCTCGGCACTGAAGGTTACATTTTTTTGTCGAATTCCTAAACGATCTGCTGTTTCTACAACCACTTCGCGAAAGCGATAGTATCCTCGTTCTGCCCGAACTGTATATATTAATTCTGCAGTTTCGCCAGCTTCCAATGAAGTCATCAAGCTGGTTTCGCCATCAATCAACGTTAAGCCATTGGGAAGTTGATCAAAAAGCGATAGGCTCTCCAAACGCCTTCCCAAATTAGTAATGCGTATGCTGATATTTACGGGCACACCGGGCAATACTCGATCTTGGCCTATGTCCCGTTCAACAGACAACTCCACATCATCAGGTCCGAAAAGCAACCCAACACCCATATACAGCAGAACTGGTAATGCCAAGCCCAACAGGGCCCCATTTACGGAGGCAAATGCCAGGATTACCAGGGCATAGATAGTCACACCAAGGAAAAGAATGCGCTTCATAACCTTGTGTCATCTCCCAACCTTGAGAGGTGGAGGGGATATGCAAGGGCCATCACGCTCCCTCAATCACAGGAATAGGGACCAAGTTGGATATCACATCCAAAACTTCGTAGGCGGCCATCTTATTCATCCACAGATCGGGTTTCAAGATCAGGCGATGGGCAAGGCCAGGCTGGATGAACGTCTTGACATCATCAGGTAACACATACGAGCGGCCATCTAAAGCGGCCTGGGCACGCGCCAGCTTGAGCAGCGCCAAGGAACCACGCGGGCTGGCCCCTACGACTGTCCGTTGATCTCTACGAGTGTGGTGTACGATCTCAGCGATATATTTTTCGATATCGGCATCGACATGAACATCTTCCAACGATTGACGCATGGCAATCAATTCTTCAGCATTGGTGACCTGGTTCAGCTCAAATGAATCCTGACGTCGCTGACGCCGGCGTCTGAGAATCTCTTGTTCATCGTCTAAGGATGGATAACCGACAGAGAGTTTCATCAAGAAGCGGTCTAACTGCGCCTCGGGCAAGGGGAACGTCCCTTCGTATTCGATGGGATTTTGCGTAGCGATCACCAAGAAGGGCTGTGGAAGCGGCATGGTTTCGCCATCCAAGGTGACTTGATACTCTTGCATGGCTTCTAATAACGCAGATTGGGTCTTAGGCGAAGCACGATTGATTTCATCGGCCAAAATAATATTGGCAAAAATTGGCCCACGGCGCAATACAAATTCACCTTTTTGACGATCAAAAATATAGCTCCCCGTGATATCGCTAGGGAGAAGATCTGGAGTAAATTGAATGCGTTTGAACTCTAATCCTAAAACGTCAGCAAAGCTGTTAGCGATCAATGTCTTTGCTAAACCAGGATAATCTTCTAGCAATACATGACCACCAGCTAAGATTGCCGCGATTACGCGTTCTAATAATACTCGTTTGCCAACGATAGCACTTTCAATTTCAGAAATGATCTTGTTGCTGGTGGTTAAAACGTCAGCAATATTCGTGGTCACAAAAAACCTCCAAATGGATTACGCAAGTGGATGCGGAATTCTATTCACCCACTGCCAAATAATTTTCAATAAACTCAGCTATTCTCTCCGGAGATAAATCCAAGGGCTGCGGCACTGAGGAGAAGAACTTCCTTCCCGACATCGAACCTGCCAGTTCAAAACCTCGGGCGGCAATCAAATATGCCTGTATATCGGCGGGCAACTCGAGAGTCCCTGCAAGGATTTTTTTATCAATTTGCTGGCGTGTCAATCCTGATCGATAGGTCAGAGAATCTAAAATCAGGTTGCTCAAATGCTGTGCCAAGCGCCACTGCATATAGGTTCCACGATGTACATCACCGAGACGCTTGCTCCAGATCTCAATACGATGGGGTAATTGAGCTTGGGTTTCATTCTCTGGTTTAACAATGGCTTGCTTCAACTTCAAGCTTGCCCAGGAAATAATCACAATAATTATGATAAGTGACGTCCATAAAGCCCGTTGATCAAAACTGCGATATAGCAACCCTCCAATCCAGATGAGATAAGATATCGGCAGCAAAATCAATTCGCGCACTAAATCACCCCAAATATTGATCAAGAGAAAACCAAGTACGATACTAATACCAATGGAAATCAGCAGGCGTTTATTCAAACCTTCCCTCCGCTGGCTTCAATTATCGCTTCGAGGCAGGCTAGTGCCTGACGATGCTCTTGATTGCCAAGCGCTGCATCCCCATAGCGAGCCAATTCAAAGAGACGTGTCAATTGTTGAACTTCAACTCTGGGAAGCCCATATTGCTCGAGTTCTATTTCGAATTCACGCGGCGTCATTGCGTGTGCGCGACGAATTCCTTTGCGCTGCAGCAGCACACGACTCATTTCTGCATAATAGCGCAGCACCGTATCTTTCAAATCTGCACCGGCGTGCAATTCTTCGAGTACTTTGCTGGCTTCTGCAGTTATCTCATCCAAGGGGGTTAGGCGCTTTCCCCACCAGCGGATTACAAACCAAACCCCAAAGATAAGTGCGGCAAAGAACAGGATATATGAGATCCATTCGAACCAAGGAACAACTTCAGGAGAGAAATTGGCACTAATGGCATTTTCAGCTTCTAAGACCCCACCAGCCATTGTGCTGTTAATCATATCAGCAGGATTGAAACCTTCACATTGGCGCAATAACAAGAAGAAGGCATATGCAGTGAGACCTAATTTCAATGCCCGACGGATGATAGCCTTGCGCACTTCCGGTGAAACAATGAAATAGATAATCGACAATGGAAAAATCACCCAAAGCAGAATCACCCCAAAGGTATTCCAAAGACCAACTAAATTCCATGTTTTGAAATTCAAGTCTTTCAAGGGTGTTGTTTGTTCTTCAGCAGACAGAAAAAACGGCTGTCCAGGCAAGAATTCAATTCCTGTCAGGCTGGAGGCTAAAACGATCAGAAGCCCCACACTCAACGCAAAAAAGAGGATTATCCAAAAACGGTTCTTAGCAATCATCGAGTACTCTTGTATCAGTACCTATTCTCGTTAGCTCCGGTTCACGAATAAACCTAGTAAATTTCCCTACAACTATACTATTTATTAATGCCAAATGCCAGAAGACTGGCTTCTGGCATTATTGTCAAAATCAAGTATGTAGATCAGACTTGTGCCACGGGAACAGTAATATTAAAGGTGGTTCCGTGCCCGTGCTCACTTTCGAACCAGATCATACCGCCTTGCATTTCAATGAGATTTTTGGTGATATTCAAGCCCAAACCAGAACCCGGTGCCTCGCGCGCCTTAGGATCCTCTGAGCGGAAGAATTTGGAAAAGATCTGGGCCTGATCTTCCTCATTCATGCCGATACCATCATCTTTGACGCTGATAAGCACAACCTCGTCTGCCCCGTCGGGATCCCACTGATTTTTGGCCTGCTCAGCCGAAACCAGGATCTTCCCGCCTTCCTGGGAATATTTATTGGCGTTGCTGACCAAATTGACCAGAATTTGAATTAATCGAATGCGATCACCCCAAACCGGTTGCAAATCATCCGGAATCTCAATCTCTAGGGTTTGATCTTTCGAATCGATGCTGTGTGCCTGAGAGCGAGTAACTTCATTGACAATTCCAGCTACATCCACCGCTTCAAACTCCAAACGCAGTCTACCCGCTTCGATGCGAGAAATATCATTCAAGTCCGTGACTAAGGTAGCCATACGATTCACATTACTAAGAATCGTTTGTAAGAAGTTCTCCTGCCCTTCATTGATCTCACCCATGGCACCGCCCATCAACAAATCGGCGTATCCACGTATGGACGTCATGGGGGTTTTTAGCTCATGAGCCACAAAGGATATGAAATCATTCTTGGCAACATCAGCAGCCTGAACCTGTCCAAACAGCTGCGCATTAGCAATAGCGATGGCTGCATGATCACTCAAGCGGGAGAGGAAATCCTGCATATTAGGCGCCCAAGCTTCATCCTGCAGACTCTCAAGTAAGAGCACGCCAATAACTTGATCTTCTCGTCTGATGGGATATATCATTTGGGAACGCATTTCTTCAAGAATGCCGCTAGAATTACTACCAGTCTGTAATTGAGAGCGATTGACAATCTGTGTATCAGCATCGCCAATGGCACTGCGCAAAGATGAGAATCTATCGAATGGCAGCATCGCATCTCGATAGGCATCGAGTTCGTTGTCATATCCCTGATCGGCCATGATCTGGAGCCCATCTTCTTCGACCGAGCCGACCAAGCCCGCATCCGCACCGGATTGGCGCATGGCCCACTCCAATGTAATGCGCATAGCACGCTGAATATCCAGGCTGGCATTCAACTCGCGGTCGATACGCTGCATAGCAGAGAGTTCTTCAACGCGGGCGGCCAATTGCCGATCAGTGAGGGTGTAAAGACGAGCGTTCTCAAGGGCAATTGCCGCCTGGCTGGCATAGGCCGTAAGCAGATCCTGATCATCGATGGTAAATGTCGCTCCATCGCGGCGATTGATCACTTCAATGACACCGGGGACGCGTTCTTGCACGATCATGGGAACCAATAATAAATCTCGAGTTTGGAAACCAGTTGTTTCATCAGGCACCCGTGCCCATTCCTCGGTGCGGTTGACTTCGTTAACAATCGCCGGCTTCCGGGTGAGCACGGCTTTGCCTACATGGCCCGTGCCTGGCGCCAAACGCTGCCCAACAAGTTCATCGGCCACTGGACCGAGAACCACCTCAAATATCAATTCATCGGTATCCTCATCAACCAAAAATAGCGTGCCCGCCTCGCAACCAATAATTTCGATGGCGTTCTCCAGAATTTGGTTCAACAGGCTAGGCAAATCCAATGTCGACGTCAGGCTGCGGCCAATATCATTAAGCAAGCTCAACTGACGGGCGCGGCGTTGGGTTTCTTCTAACAAACGAGTCTTGACGATAGCGCCCGCCGCTTGATCAGCGATAGCCTGCAGCATACTAACTTGATCATCCGAATATACGACCGATGGATCGCGACTGGCCAGGCTGATGCTGCCGATGGTCTCGGCGCCCGCGTTCAAAGGTACGCCCATCCAGGCAAATAAACCATCGATCTGCGAAGTGAAACCATTGAGACGATTTTCCCGCTCATAATCATCCGTAACTTTCGCTCTTTGTGCGCGGACAACCTCCCGGTTAAGACTGCCACCTGCGTTCAATGGCCGATTCTCGTATTCCAACAAGCGGATATCATCTTTTAGATAAAACGTATACTGGTATATATCGCGGCTCGAGTCATACAATAAAATCCAAAAATCACGGATGGGGATCAGGCGGTTGGTTTGGGCATAGATCAATTCGAGAATATCATCAAACCGCGGAGTAATGTTGATCCCCTCAGCAACGCGCATCAGCACATTCATCTCATTAACTCTGCGCTCCAGAACCGAAATTACCTGGGCGCGCTCAACAGTGATGGCAGCTTGATCAGTCAAGGATGTCAGAAAATCCAGGTCCATCGTGGTGTAGGGTTCACCTGATCGTTTCGGCGAAAGTGCCATAAAACCGATCAACTGGTTCTCCCTGCCTGCCAAGGGAATGAAGACCTGCGCTCCAAGCAGAGCGATGCGCGCCTGCTCTGGCTGCAACGCCGATGGGAATTCCATCCCACTGCCAATGAATAGGAATGTATTGCTGCTATCGAGTACTGCTGGTAGGGCGCTGCTGGTCACAAAGCGAAGATCCGTGGTTGGTTTCCCACTCTCATCAACACTGGCAACGTAATATTCGCTCAACGCATCGGGCAAGAAAATGTGTATTTGATCCGGTGCTAAGGTTTCCCCAACATATTTTCGCAACAGATTACCAATTTCATCAATCTCCAATGCCGGGTTGAGATCCTGTCCAAACTTCTGTAAGCGTTCCTGGTACGCTTTTTGGCCGCGGAAGAATACATTATCTACCAACCACTGTAAGTACATTCGCAAGGGATTGAGCAAAATTGCCAAGAAAAATACCAGCACACCTATTACAATTGGGTTATTCGGCTCTAAAGTCTCAGTAAAAATCAAACTTAAGCCACTGACAATCAAACCATAACCGCCTACCGCAATGACCATTAGCAGGGCATAGATCACAATCCTGCTGAGCATGAAGTCAGTGTTCAGTAAGCGATACCGCAAGATTGCATATGCTACTGCTAGCGGGAAAACTGCCAATGGCAATAATAGATAAGGGGAAAATGCTATATCCGGGCGATTCCCAGTGACAAAGAACCAAATGGTTATGGGTATGAATGCAAAGAGAGCCCCCAGCAAAACAATGCGACCTTGCTGCCGCACAAGTGGAGATTTTGCTGTAAATCTCCGATATGCAGTTACGCTCAAAAAGAATACGGCACACCCACCCAACAAAATATATTGAAGTCTCCAAAGCATAATATATGCCCGGGGGCGTGCCACATTGAATAAAGTCGGCAACGAAAAGGCCAGCAAAGCAAAGGCAAGAATATACCCAAACCAGTGTAAATATCGCCAGCGCTTAAATCGTACAGTTTCTTGAGGGAAAACAAATGCCAGATTGAAAATTGATCCAGCAGCGACACTTAGATTAATTGTCCACAGATGGGTCAACCTATTTGTTGTGTTGACATCAAACAAAGTGGCAATGGCTATCGCCACCGAGGCACTAAACAAAGCGAAGATCCGTCCCGAGGCATCAGCATACCGCAAGCTAAACACCCACAACCCACTTCCCAAATAAACCAGACCTATTACCCAGGGGACTACCATAAAAGCGATATGATCAAAAGCTGGGAATTTCCGAAGCGTAATGAGGGACGAGATTTCTTCTCCCTCGGGGTTGATAGCCGTGATTTCAACCTGTTCTCCAACTTGATGTGTTCTCAGCACCCTGACGAAATCGTGGACACTCTCAATAGCTTCCCCTTGAATGGCAACCAATTGATCTCCAAATTCAAAACCCGCTTCCCTGGCAGACCAGGATTCCTGACTGACGGGTTCAATCGCATTAAATAGCAAGGTGTGTTCGATGAATGCGCCAATAAAAGGGGTTCGTCCCCACTGGATGGCAGCAAAAACCATCACTCCGAGTGCCATCAAAGCCACAAGTTGATATCCGGCTATAACAAACTGAACTAATCGCGTCCATCTTTTGGTTCTATTTGATGATTGGGGGGGGGAGATCGAGGTCATAGTTAAATTGTATGGGCGCTTTCGCGGGGCGTCAATGGCTCTCGTGTACAATCAGCAGAGAAAAAGTATCAGCCATGTATTCAGTCAGCTGGTGAAGCAAACACATGGCGTGATTGCTCAACATAAGCCAGGCTTTGGTGTCGGAAATAAGTGTTGTACAGATTGGCATAGTGACCATCCGTACTCATTAAAGCATCATGATCACCTTCTTCAATGATGCGACCATCTTCTAATACCAGGATTCTATCAGCTGCTTTGACAGTAGAAAGACGATGTGCGATGAGAATACTGGTGCTGTTCTTGAGGATCAAGTTCAAGGCCTGTTGAATTTGCCATTCCGTAAAGGGGTCAATACTGGCAGTAGCCTCATCGAGAATAAATATCGCTGGGTGGTGCAGGAGCACGCGCAACAGAGAAACCAGCTGCCGCTGTCCCATGGAGAGTCGCCCGCCGCGTTCTCCAACCTGTGTATTCAATCCATTGGGCAGCGAATCTAACCATGATCCACCACCAATTTTCCGAGCCGTTTGTTCAACATCTGTTGAATTAACATTGGCACAAGCATAGCATATATTCTCCGCCACGGTTCCTGAGAACAAGAATGGGATTTGGGAGACAATCCCCAACTGGTTGCGGTATTGATGTAAATCAAATGAGCGAATATCCTGCCCATCGATAAGGATATTCCCCTCGTTAAACTCATAGAAACGAGCGATCAGTTTTGCAATCGAAGATTTACCAGCCCCTGTGTGTCCAACTAAAGCAACACTCTCTCCAGGTCGGATATGTAAGTTAAATTCATCTAAAACCTGTTCTTGTTCGGTGTATCGAAAACAGACATTCTCGAAGCGGATATCCCCCTTCAAGAGAGGCACATAATTATCAGCAACCTGCAAGACCGCTGACTCAGCATCAATCAGTGCGAAGGCGCGTTCCGCCGCCGAGAGACCCGATTGCACCTGAGCCCAAAATGCCGAAAGGTTCAGAACCGGGAAGAAGAAGCGATCTAAACTCATCAAGAACAGGAACCAGGCACCAATTGTCACAGCACCCTGAACCGCGGTAAGTCCGCCGGCATAAACCAAGACTGCCGTAGCGATACCACCTAAGGCATTTAAGGATGGGAATACCAGAGACAGGATCATCCCGCGCTGCACATTAACCTTGAACGACGATAGATTGGCCTCATCAAAATCATTGAATATCGTGCCTTCCTGACGAAAGTTCTTGGCAACCGCAATCCCACTGACGGTTTCTTTGATCGCCGCATTGACGTTGGCCATGGCGCGCATTCCTTTGCGTGTAACAGTACGAGCTAAGGCTCGAAATCCCTTTGACGCGAAAAATAATATCGGCAAAAAGCCAAACACATACAGCGAAAGCCGCCAGGATATACTAATCAAAACGCCACCCAAAATGAGTGCCTGTCCGAATTGAGAGATCAGGTCAGTGATCAGCGTAACAAGTTGGCCAAATTCGCGTGTGTCCGAAGTAATCCGTGAGACGATCTTCCCCGACGAGAATTCGTCATAGAAAGAGAGATCGTGCCCTGCTGAGGCGGCAAAGGCATCGCTGCGAATGTCATAGACCACATTGCCAACAATCCGAACCAACAAGCGCCTTCGCACCCAATTCGTAGCCCAGGTAAAAATACCTGCTAGCAAAACAGCTAACGACAAGAGATATAACAAGTTATTGTTTGGCGTTTCAGCCAGGATATCAATGCCACGAGAAACCATGATCGGTACTGCAGCTGCAGATGCAGCAATGTTCAACAGCAAGAAAATCACCCAGAATAATCGTTTCTTGTAGGGCAGGAAATAGATCCAAATCCGCAAGGTGAGTTCGCGGTCGGTGTAATGTCGGTCGTATGATTCGGTGTCTAAACGGCGTTGGTGCATGAAGCCTAGACAAAACAGGGCTTGAGCGAGTAACCTTG
>CAZLNX010000109.1:0-17048 GCA_964560795.1 uncultured Anaerolineales bacterium
TGGGCTGTCTTGTTCTGAAATGTTGGATACATGTTTTTGCACAAGCATGGGAGGGATGCCTGATGATCCGAGTGGTATGGATATTATGCTGACAGCGGTCGATGATGGCTATCTGGTTGAGATTATGAGTGATGCCGGGGCAAATTTACTATATGGTATTGAAATTAGCGATAAGGCCGTTGACAAACCAAAACCGCCCATTCAAAGTGTGGTTGAAGTTCCAGAAGTTGAAAACATTCAAAACATTTTTAATTCAAATATATGGATGCAGGAAGGCGAGCGGTGTTTAAGTTGTCGAATATGTGCCTATGTGTGTCCTACCTGTCGTTGTTTTGATATTCAGGATGAGAACCTTTCTTCCGCAAATGGTGAAAACCAGAGCTTCAGGTTGCGGTGTTGGGATAGCTGCAGTAGCCATGCATATAAACAAATTGCTGGGGGACATAACCCCAGAGAGATTAAAGCCGACCGACTCCGTAACCGAATTTTGTGTAAGCTGAAATATTATGCAGCGCAGTACGGCCCGCTAGCATGTACCGGGTGTGGGCGATGTATCTCTGTTTGCCCGGTTAATATTGATATTACTGAGATCATGGGGGCTTTACTGGAAGTGGAGGCAATATGATCCAGAGACTTGGGAATGACCCCTTGCAACCATGGATTGGGAAGTTAGTTCAAGTTCAAGACATTGCACCGGAAATAAAAATGTTTGGTGTTGAGTTGGAAAATGGTGCTGGTCAACATTTTAAGAATTACGAGCCCGGACAGTTTGCTTTCATCTCTGCCTTTGGGACCGGTGAGGCTCCTTTTGGAATCGCATCGACTTCTGATCGAGGAAATATCCTTGAATTTGCTGTTCAACGCTTAGGATCAGTTACAACTGCCTTGCATGAAATGTCTGAAGGTGATCACGTTGGTATCCGAGGACCATTAGGAAATGCTTTCCCAATGAAAATGTTTGAAGGGAAAAACATTCTGGTTATAGGTGGCGGTATTGGGGCTGCTCCATTACGTCCAGTGATCCATTCGGTACTTGATAATCAAGAAAAATATGAGGAATTGAATATTCTGATGGCTGCAAGGGATCCTTCTCTGCATGTCTTTCATGATGAATATGAAAGATGGCAGGAGGCCAACAACACTAATTTGTATCTCATAGTGGATCAGGCTGATGATAACTGGAAACATGATGAAGGATTGATTACAGATTTGATTCAAAAGGTTGCTCCATCTGTTAAAAACACAGTGGTAATTGTTTGTGGTCCACCAATCATGATTTACTACGTTAGTAAGTTGCTGAATGAAATTGGATTTAAAGGGGAGCAGCAGTATGTAACCCTGGAAGCAAGGATGCATTGTGGGATAGGCAAATGCGGCAGATGTAATATAGACAAAACATTGATTTGCGTCGACGGCCCTGTTTTTTCTATGGATCAAGTGGAGGCTTTTTCAGAGAGTTATTTATAACCAATAAAAAGTAGGAGGAAATATTCTATGCACTATAAACCCTGGGCTCAATATCAAGCTGCAAAAAGGATAAAAGAGGCTTCTATTTATAATCGTCCCTGGTTGATTTTAGAAAAGTTGGGGCTTACTGAAATACCGAAAGAAGTGTTCGAGTTGACTCACTTGGAAGAATTAATTGTTATTGATAATCTTTTGCCTTCAGTGCCTTCCGAAGTAGTTGAGTTACCTAATCTTTCTCGGTTAATTTTTTTCTATAATGAAATCACCGAGTTGCCTCCTGAAATTGGCACCTTAACAAATTTGACTCATCTAGATATTAGCTGTAACAAGCTTGAGAGGTTGCCTTTAGAAATAAAAGATCTAAGAAAATTAAAATATCTTGATCTTCGTTACAATTCACTACCGATTCCTGATGAAATATTGGAAAAAGTAGAAGAACCACAATTGATCATTAGCGCATATTTTCAACAAGTTGAACTCGCTGTATAAGAGAAGATTATGTTCTTATGCTCATCAATTGAATATTGCGATTGACCAGTCTTTCACCGATGATTTCAGTCAGGTTCCGTAGAAGTACATACCCCTGATCTTTGTTTTCATCCATTAAGGTCAAAATCTTCTTTCCATTAAAACCAATTACCTTTGAGGGTCCTTCTGATATTGCCCCCATGGTATAGATATGGGGTTTCACCAAAGCAGACCAACCGATGATCTCCCCCCGCATGTAAGGGTTCAGCCGATCAATGATATGATCACGATACATGATCGTCAATGCGATTTTTCCTTCAGTGATCAGATATATGTCATTGGCTGAATCTTCTTGCTTAAATAACCATTCATCAGTTACTAGTTCTTTTGTTTCTCCAAGCATTTGAATTTTTTTAATATAATCATCATCAAGGGTGGCAAAAAAGGCATACCGTTTGAGAGAGAAATGTGAAGTCATTTTTCCTCCTATGCGAATGGTGGCACATTGAATTGAAAAGTAAAAGAAAGCTCATATTAAATATACAAGAATTGCAATTGAATTTCAAGCGGGACTTTAACAATGCTATTGATTTTTCTTTGCATGATTATTTCCTCTGCAATCAATTATATACCATAGGAATTCTAATTGAATGTATTTTCACTATGAAACGAATAAATGTTGCCAACCAGGGAATTACGATTGAAATAAAATAACCAAAATTATGTATCGTCTGCAACACTTGCAGGACACGATTACATCCTGTCTTTTTGTTTACGACAGAACGGGGGCATATCGGCGATTATAATATCACCCTCATGACATCAAACTTCCAACATCTCACATCCGATGCTTTAAGTGAACTGATCTCAATTGTGGGAAATGAACATATACCGGCCGAAATTGCAGATGCTGAATACCCTTTGATCCTGACAACAGATCGAAGTCCGTACCACTATCACTCAGCCACAATGACCCGGCGCGTGGAAGGGCTGGAACAACTGGACAGTAGTGAGTAGCTCAAACTCAGTCCGGATGATGCTGAACAATTTGGCATTGAAGACGGTGAATGGGTGGAAGTGTACTCACGCCATGGAAAAGTCAAAGTACGCCCAGGTTACGGATGTCTGCCCTTTAGGTGTTTGCTCGATGAACTTCCATTTCCACGAAAGCCCCACCAACGAGATCACCAATCCTGCTTTAGATCCAGTGGCAAAAATCATCGAGATTAAGGTCACTGCTGTTAGAGTAGAAAAAGTGTCATAAATTACTAGACCGCAACCATAGAAGTTAGGACAATATTGGAGTTACAGGATCTCATAGAAGCTGTAACTCCTTATTTGTTTATCCGGTATAATGACTTTATAGTTAGGAAAGATACCAATAACAATTTCTGAGTTTTTGAGAAAGGGAAGATTATGGATTACAAAAAAGTTATTCGCGAAACCCATCTGTTTGAATTTGTCTCCGATGATATTATCGCTAAAATGGCCAAAGTAGCCAAAGAGTTAGATTTTTCTAGAGGGGATTTGATATTCGATGAAGCCGAAGAAGCAGAATATTTATATATTCTCCTAGAAGGAAAAGTCAGCATGGGTGTCAGTTTGACATCCAAGCCTACTACTGTCACAGTTTCCGTTGTCACTATGCCCAGCACTGTCTTTGGTTGGTCAGCGATAGTGACCCCATACCGGTTCACTGCTTTCGCACAATGTGATATGGATACTAAAGCTCTGGCTGTTCCCGGTGAAAAGATATTAGATTTCTTGCAGCAAGATCCCCCAACCGCCTATACAGTGATGAAGAGACTCACAGAATTGATCAGCAGCCGTCTGCGAGACAGTCGCACTGTTATGTTGCGGACTTTATAAAGATTTACTTTTAAAATTGGGGGCTACATATTATTGGAATTAGAGCTCGATAGGTTTTGCTATTGAGCTCTTTTACGTCGATGGGGATGAAATATCAATTTTTTCTTCTCAATATTTTAGTTTAGTGTAAGGTGAAGTATCAAGGCCGCTTATCTTTTTAGATAAGTTATTTTTATCACGAATAACGTGAAATATGTCACAAGAGGAATGTGCGCAATAGTGTTATATTTTGTGCGAAAAATCACAATAAGCGGTGAGTGTAACCCTGGTAGTCAGGAGCGCGAATACATTCACCGATTTTTTTTAGTCAAAAGGCGCATTCCACTCGCCTTTTGACCACCCCAGCTCTCATGTGCTGGGGCGATAGGAGCAAAAATGGAGAATAAATCACTTACTGAACTTTTACAAGCGAATCCATGGTTTTCTGCGTTAGGAGAACCGCAGTTCGAAGCAATGCTGGCCATTTCTTCGGAGGCATCCTGGCCAGCAGGTACGGTGATCTTTCGCGAAGGCGAACCCAACCAGAATATTTACATGATCTGCGAGGGGCATGTCGCCCTGGATATTGCTGTGCCAATGCGCGGCCGCTCTACCATATTGACCTTGAGTGATGGCGATGTTTTCGGCTGGTCTGCGATTTTGCCAGTGGCAAATATCAAGACTGCTTCTGCGCGAGCCATCGACGACACCAAGGCCATTGCTTTCGATGGAGTTGGTCTGCAGGAAGCCTGTGAGCAGGATCACGAGCTAGGCTATCACGTTTTTCGACGTTTAACAAATGTAGTTGCTGCGCGTCTAACTGCTACTCGCATGCAATTGCTTGATATGTACGCTACAGGTCAGGATGGAGATTAGCTTATGGTGGAAAATATTCCTTCCCCTGGCGAGCAAGTTGTCATTGCTAAGCCTGCTCTACAATCTGTTTTCAATGCGCTAATTGCGGGAGGATATCACTTGGTTGCTCCTACCCTGAGTGATGAAGCAATTATTTATGATGAAGTATCGACAATAGATGAATTACCCATTGGCTGGACGGCTGAGATTAGTCCCGGTAGTTATCGACTGCAGCAACGAAATGATGGTAGGTATTTCAGCTTCCCTGCTGGGCCTCAATCCTGGAAGACTTATCTGTATCCCTCTCGATTGAAGTTGTTTACAACCAGTAAAAATGGCAAGGGTTATCAAACGACGCCTAACCTCGAAATTCCACCCAGATATGCCTTTATTGGCGCGCGAGCCTGTGAACTAGCAGCCATTGCCATTCAGGATCGCGTCTTTATCGAAGGACCGTTTTCTGATCCCCATTATGAAGCCCGCCGAGAGCAGGCTTTCATCCTGGCGGTCAACTGCACCGAGCCAGGAGGCAATTGCTTCTGTGCCTCGATGGGCAATGGCCCTCGCTGCACCCAAGCATTTGACCTGGCCTTGACCGAATTGAAGGATGTCTTCGTCATCGAGGTTGGTTCACCTTTGGGCGCGCATATGCTAAGCGATGTCGATTGGGAATTAGCTAGCGCGTTGGAACTCTCTCGAGCCAATCAAAAACTGACCGAGTCCGAAAGCCACATGGGTCTGACCCTGGATACCAGCGATTTGCCCGGTTTGTTATTGGAAAATCTAGATCATCCTCGTTGGGATGAAGTCGCAGAGCGTTGTCTATCGTGCGCCAACTGCACCCTGGTTTGTCCTACATGTTTCTGCTCCGATGTCAAAGATATCAGCGATTTGACTGGTGAAAATACGGAACGCGTGCGGGTCTGGGATTCTTGCTTCAATCCCGACTTCTCCTACGTTCATGGTGGTCATCTGCGCCCCAATATTCGCGCTCGCTATCGACAATGGCTAACTCACAAACTAGCCTCTTGGATCGAACAGTTTGGTACATCAGGTTGTGTGGGCTGCGGCCGCTGCATCACCTGGTGCCCGGTTGGTATTGATCTAACAGAAGAAGTTGCTGCAATTCGAGGTGAGGCATAATCATGGTTACTACACAATCAATTCTTCAACACACTGCCCATGTCTCCCCAGACCCAATGACCCCCTATTGGGCTACGATCACTGAAAAACTAGACGAAACACCCGGTGTTGCAACGTATGCTCTAGAATTCCAAGATCCAGCTTTTCGAGATGCGTACAACTTCTTGCCTGGTCAATTCAACATGCTCTATTTGCCCGGCATTGGTGAAGTGGCCATTTCGATCAGTTCTGACCCGGCGACACCCGATGATCTTTTGCACACCATTCGAGTGGCTGGCAATGTCACTCAGGCTATCGATCGCCTGAACATTGGAGATCAGATTGGTGTGCGCGGGCCGTACGGTAGTGCCTGGCCAGTTGAATTAGAAGAAAACGGAGATATAATTTTTGTGGCTGGGGGAATCGGCTTGGCTCCCTTACGCCCGGCGATCTATCACGTCATCCGACATCGCCAAAAATACGGCAATGTCACCATTCTGGCTGGCGCGCGTACCCCCGTTGATATGCTCTACCATTCCGAATTTGATGACTGGGTTGAGCATGATATCGAAGTTATCCCCACTGTGGATCGCGCCGAAGGATCTTGGGATGGGCGGGTCGGTGTTGTACCGATGCTGTTCTATGCCCTGAGACCTGATCCACGGCACACCACCGTCTTCACTTGTGGCCCGGAGATCATGATGCGCTTTGTAGCCTATGAAGCCCTGGCCCGTCGAATCCCCAAGGAGCGAATTTTTGTTTCACTGGAACGAAACATGAAATGCGCGGTTGGTTTCTGCGGGCATTGTCAGTATGGTGGTGCCTTTTTGTGCAAAGAAGGCCCGGTGTTCAATTTTGCCCAAATCGCACCCTATTACAACGTGGAGGAATTCTAATGAGCGCCATTGCAAAACCACGTCTTGCTGTTTACAAATTTGCTTCCTGTGATGGCTGCCAGCTCTCGCTCCTGGATTGTGAGGACGAACTGCTGGCCGTTGCTGGAGCCATTGAAATTGCTTACTTTGTCGAAGCTCGCAGACAGACCCTGGATGGACCCTACGATGTCACCCTGGTAGAAGGTTCTGTGACCACGGAAGAAGAAGTTGAACGCATTCAAGAAGTGCGAAAAGAATCTCGCTTCCTGGTTGCTATCGGTGCCTGCGCTACAGCCGGTGGCATCCAATCGCTTCGCAACTGGATCGATGTAAACGATTATGTCAACACCGTCTATGCCACACCCGGGTATATCGATACCTTGTCGACATCGAAGCCAATTAGCGACTACGTCGAGGTTGATTTCGAACTGCGCGGCTGCCCGATTAGTAAATATCAATTACTTGAGTTGGTTACATCCTTATTAATTGGCCGCCAACCCCGTTTGCCATCCCACAGTGTTTGTAAGGAATGCAAAGAACGTGGCACAACCTGTGTCACTGTTGCACAGGGCATTCCCTGCTTAGGTCCTGTTACGCTGGGCGGCTGCAATGCCATCTGCCCGGCATACAACCGCGGCTGTTATGGCTGCTTCGGTCCCATCGAAGATGGCAACCCTATTGCTTTAGGTGAGCAGTTCAAGGCTTTGGGGCAAACTGGAGCGGAAGTTTCGAGGGCTTTTCGCGGGTTTAATGGTTATTCGCCAATGTTCCGCCAGGCAAGTGAATATTTTGAAGGTAAATAGTGATGACTGAAAAAAATATCAATGTAGATTATCTGGCACGCGTCGAAGGTGAAGGCGCGCTGCGTATCAAGATCAAAGACGATCAAGTTACTGATGTTGAACTCAACATCTTCGAGCCGCCGCGTTTCTTCGAGGCTTTCCTGCATGGTCGCAGTTTTGATGAAGTTGTCGATATCACCTCACGTATTTGTGGAATCTGCCCCGTTGCTTACCAGATGAGTGCAGCTCATGCCTTGGAAAAAGCCTTGGGCATCACGCCGCCCCCAGGAGTGCGCGAACTACGCCGCCTGCTGTACTGTGGCGAGTGGATTGAGAGTCATGCGCTGCATGTCTATATGCTGCATGCTCCTGACTACCTCGGCTATGAATCGGCCATTAGTATGGCTGCCAACCCCGAGCTGCTCCCAGTAGTTCAGGATGCCTTGCGCATGAAGAAGGTCGGCAATGATCTGATGACCGTGATTGGCGGTCGCGAAATCCACCCGGTTTCGGTTTGTGTGGGTGGTTTCTATGGCACCCCGCGCCCTTCGGCATTAAAAA
This sequence comes from uncultured Anaerolineales bacterium, assembly GCA_964560795.1. Lineage (GTDB taxonomy): Bacteria > Chloroflexota > Anaerolineae > Anaerolineales > UBA11858 > NIOZ-UU35. The sequence continues at coordinate 7,979 of CAZLNX010000109.1, forward strand.
CTTTGCTTCCCGAACTCAAATGGGGTTTGGAGAAAGCCATCGAAACCGTACGCTGGGCTACTACCCTGGATTACCCTGAATTCGAGGTTGATTACGAATTCGTTAGCCTCAGCCATCCCGAGGAGTATCCCTTCAACGAGGGTACCATCCTTTCTTCCACAGGGTTAGAAGTATCCATGGAAGATTATGACAAGCACTACATCGAGGAGCATGTCGCCCATTCCAATGCCCTGCACTCTCGTCGTGTAGAAACTGGCAACACCTATCTGGTAGGGCCGCAGGCACGCTTCAATCTCAATTTTGATCAATTGTCCCCGACAGTACAGGCACTGACCAAAGAGATCGGCCTAGAATTGCCGGTGCGCAATCCTTTCTACAGCTTGATCGTACGTAGTTTGGAGTTGGTTCAGGCTTTTGAAGAGTCCATTGCTCTGATAGAGGCTTACAAGCAACCGCGCCCTAGCCGGGCCGAACTGCCCAATCCGTTGCCCCCCGGTGAAGGTGCTCATGCCACCGAAGCGCCGCGTGGACTGCTCTTCCATCGCTACACGGTTGACGAAAATGGGTTGATCACTTTTGCCCGCATCGTGCCACCCACAGCCCAAAACCTGCCCCGCATCGAAGGCGATTTATGGGAGTTTGTCCCTGATGTGGTACAGCTTCCCCTGGAAGATGCCACCCTGAGTTGTGAGCAGTTGATACGCTGCTACGACCCTTGCATATCCTGCGCCACGCATTTTCTGAAGTTGGATATTGTCCGTGAGTGATAGTCTCGGGTAACAGCCCAACCGCGTTGGGCGGTGAAAGCCCCTGTTTACCGCAGAGCACGCTGAACACGCAGAGTTTTGGATTTCATCTGTGAGTTTGGCACTCTCTGCGGTTTATTGTTTACTCTTACCTTGCTAGAATTCTGATATGACGAGTTTCAGCCAACAAATACGCTTGATTGGCGTGGGCAATACCTTTCGCGGCGATGATGCCGTGGGGATATTGGTTGCACAGAAAATGGCAAAACTAGATATGCCAGGAATTGAGGTGCTGGAACGCAGCGGGGAAGGCACTGCCTTGATGGAAGCTTTCAAGGGTTGTGAAACGGTTTTCGTGATTGACGCCATGCAATCGGGTGTTGCTCCCGGTGAAATCCTGCGTTTTGAAGCACAAAACGAGAAGTTGCCAGCGCATTTTTCTGCGACCTCGACCCATGCATTTGGCGTGGCTGAGGCTGTCGAGATGGCGCGTTTGATGGACGAAATGCCTGCCAAGTTGATAGTTTATGGCATTGAAGGTAAGCAGTATGAAACTGGCAGCACGCTTTCGCCGGAAGTAGAACAGGCAATCCCCGTTTTGATAAACAAATTACGTGAGGAACTAGAACGATGAAGATCGCCCATATCGCTGTATGGACGTCCCAACTCGATGCGCTGAAAAATTTCTATGTTGAGCATTTCTCCGCCGTTGCCAATGAGAAATACCAGCGTCCGGATGGTAGCTTTGCTTCCTATTTCCTGACCTTCCCTGGGGGTGGTCAGCTTGAGATCATGCAGACTCCTGATGTGAATCCCCGTCCTTATGATCGCGATGACCGGGTGGTCGGATTGGCGCACATGGCTATCGCTGTGCCCACTCGCAATGATGTTGATGATATGTATCAGCGATTGAAAGAAGCAGGCTGCTTAGTCGAAAAACCACCTCGCCAAACGGGAGATGGATTTTACGAGTGCGCCATCTTCGACCCGGATGGCAATATCATTGAGATTGTGGAGGAAGAATAACTCCATACCGTAGAGACGCAGCATGCTGCGTCTCTACAAATGCCTAAAAATCGTATTTTACCCCTGTCATTTCATCAGAAATTTCCCATAACCGTTTAGCCAGTTTCCTATTGCGCGTCAGGCGGCCGGGGTTGATCTTGTGCGGATAGCCGCGCTGTCCTAAGAATCCATCGGGCCCGATGTATTCATTTCCTTCAATATCCTCCCCAGTGGCAGCGTATAGGGTTGGCAGTGCGCCCATCTCTGGGGACTGACCAATCACTGGGTTGAGAAAATTGAACATACTTGCGTGGCGCTGCAACTCCGTAGATGTCCAGCCGGGATGCGCACCCAAGCTGACTGTCATGGCTCCACTTTGTACCAGTCTGCGCTGTAGTTCATAGGCGAAGAGCAAGTTGGCCAATTTGCTCTGGCAGTATGCCAACCAGCGGTAATAGAATCGCTCACCATTCAAATCATTGAATTGAATCCAGCCATAGCGATGAGCGTAGCTGCTGATGGTCACAACGCGCGAATCTTCGGTGTTTACCAAGAGATCCAGCAGTAAGCCAGTCAAGGTGAAGTGGCCTAAGTGATTGACCCCGAACTGCATCTCGAAGCCATCAACGGTTTTCTTGTAAGGAATGGCCATTACGCCGGCGTTATTGACCAGGATGTCCAGCTTTTTATGATTTTCGTGAAAATCTCCTGCGAATTGTCTCACTGAAGATAAGTTCGCTAAATCGAGCAGCATTAGTTTGATGTCGGCCTCGGGAGTCTCAGCCTGAATTTGCTGCCTAGCAGCTTCCCCTTTATCCAGGCTGCGGCAAGCCATAATGACTATGGCATTTTTAGCAGCCAGCGCCCGTGCAGCCTCGAAGCCGATGCCGCTGTTGGCGCCGGTAATGATGATGGTTTTTTCCTGCATATTGGGGATGTTTTTGGTGGTCCATTTTTCTGTTTGCATTGATTTTTCCATATACGGTTGTTGAAAGATTGTGACAAGTTTACCAAATATTTACGCATAGGAGATTTTACCGGTGCATGTGCGGATATTCGTTGTCTTCATTCCAACCAATTTGCCGGGTTGGCTTCAATATAGCGCCAGATATTTTCTAGTTCGCGACCGTTGCGGATTTCTTGTCATGATAGAATCTGGCTTCGTTTGGAGGATTCATTAATGGCAAAACATGATCTCAATACTGCTCCAGCTTCACTGGATGTAATTTCACAATATCTTACGGCTTTAGAAAGCGGCAATTATGCTGCCATGCAAACCATGCGCCACGCGGAATTCGTGCTCGACTGGGTGCACGCCGACGCTTTTGCCGACTCCCCATTGACCCACGAGCAGACCAACCAATTCTGGCCGGTCTGGTTGGGGGCGTTTTCGGAGATTGATTATGAAGTCACTCGCACGATTGCTGGCGAAAGCGTAGTGGTTGTGCAGTGGGCCTTCACTGGAACCCAAGATGGTCCTTTGGGTCAGCCGGTATTTGACCCGGCATTAGAGCCAACTGGTAAAACCATCTGTTTGCGCGGTATTTCCGTTTATGATGTAGCCGAGGGCTTAATCCAGCGAGAGACCATGTATATTGATCTGGCAACCTTATGGGTTGAGTTGGGGGTGACCCCGTGATCCCGAAGGGACATCCAGTATTGGGCGAAGTTGTTCTGGCAACGCATGTCAGTAATTCGGAGCTTTCACCACAGCGTATCCGCACGATCATTCTGCTGTTGGCAGGCAGTGTGGCCTTGCTGATGACCGGCTTTGGCATCATCATGCCGATTTTCGCCCGCCGCCTGGGAGAATTTGGTGATGGCGTAGGCGCCTTGGGCATGATGACGATGGTTTTCGCCCTGTCCCAATTAATTTTCGCGCCGGTGCTGGGCGGATTAGCAGACCGTCATGGACGGCGGCCGATCATCTTGCTGGCATTGGCGGCTGTCACGGCCTCTTATATAGGCTATATCTTCGCTCCGAACACGACGGTCTTCATTGCTATTCGAGGCATTGCCGGGGGCATGACAGCGGGATTATTCCCCGCGGCGATGGGTGTCGTTGCCGATGTCGTCCCGGAAGATCGCCGCGCCCGGTGGGTGGGGGTGATTATGGGTAGCTATGCCGTGGGGATGATCTTTGGTCCCGCGTTGGGTGGTTTTCTGTATGATGGCTGGGGGTATGCGGCTCCCTTTACGCTATCTGCGATCGTAGCATGTACGGCTTTAGTAGCGGCTATCTTTTTGGTTCCAGAAACGCGCCCACCTCAGGTGCGCCGACGAGAAGCGCTGCGGGCAAAACGAACTGTACGGACAGAAGTTCGGGAAGAGGAATCCTTGTGGACGACGCTACCTCGCCCGCTGACCGTTTTCGGCACCCTGTTGTTCATCGATTTCGTTGGCTCTTTCGCCTTTGCCTTTATCGAGCCGCAGATGATCTTCTACATGTACGACGAACTAGCCTGGACGACTGTTCAGTTTGGCATCGTGGTGGGTGCCTATGGAATTGCGATGGTTTTCGGTCAGTTGGTTTTGGGGCAGTTGAGCGACCGCTGGGGGCGCAAACCTTTGGTTATGATTGGCCTGATTGTGAGCATGTCGCTTTATGTGGGCATGGCAATGCTGAATAGCTTTATTGGCATGGCCGTCATCGCGGCGATATCGGGATTGGGACAGGCACTGTATTCTCCGGCATTGAGCGCTTTCGTTTTGGACATCACAACGGATGATCATCGCTCGCGGGTGATGGGATTAAAAGAGTCATCCCTGGCGTTGGGTGGTGTACTGGGGCCACTGTTGGTTGCCATTGTCGCACGTTGGACTACACCCCAGGGAGTTTTCTGGATAGCTTTCGGTTTTGTTGCGTTGAGTTTCCTTTTGGGCCTGTTCCTGCTCAGGGAACCAAAACATACTAAAAGGGAGTCCACCAATGTGCAGGATGAAATATCTACGCGTCGATCGATGGCTGCGCAGGCGTCATTGCGGGGGATTGTGATGCGAGCGACTTTTGTTCGGGAACAGCGCCAGGTTGGGTAGTTGAATCCCCAAAAAAGTAGAGACGGAGCCTTGCCCTGACACCGTAGGTGATCGAAGGGATGTTGCGTCTCTACATAGTACGATAAATATATTTCCTAAAATCGGCCAAAGGCGATGAAAACTACTATAGCGATGAGCATCATATTCATAATGCCCATGGGAACGAGCTCTTTGCGGCGCAGGTGCGTGAAGAAGGCGCCCACCTGTATGATCAACAGGCCGACAGCGGCCAGGGGGGTCAGGACGGGCAAAATGCCTGTGAGCAAAGGCAGGATCAACCCCAGGGCGCCGAGAATCTCGAGCATTCCAATGCCGCGAATTTGACCCTGGGAGAAGTCTTCAACCCAGGCCATCTGATCGGCCATTTGTTCTTTCGTGCGCATCAATTTCATGCCACCAGCCATCATAAACATGGCCGCGGCGATCCCTTGGACAACCCATAAAGCGATATTCATTTTCAAACTCCTTTTGATCTATAATTACTTTGTTTGCATTGAGTAGACGAGAAGTAAATAAGCTCTCTTACGAGCATTTTTATTTAGCCGCCTGACAGTTTCATAAAATCAAGCAAAAACGCTGGTTGAGTGGACCGAAGGTCATATCGAAACCCGTTTTTACTCCGCTCTTGGTTTCGATACGCCCCTGGTGGGGCTACTCAATCGGCGAACGGCCAAAAGTGTAGGTAACTAATTACTCATAAAAGAAGATAATTAGATTTTGGAGATATTGATGCGCATAATCATATTGTTGTGTTCGATACTATTTATCGCGGGATGTGCAGTTTCAGCGCACGTTGCTACATTAACCAATCCCCCGATTTCAGATATCAGACCGGATGATTTTCAGGTGGAGTATTACTGGGAGACGGGCAGCTTACCGCCGCCGTATTTTTACACGTATACCATTACGGTCGGGCCAGGGGCACGGGGTGAAATCGTTTTTCAAGCCGATTACAAAGACGAAGATCCCCCCATTTGGAGTGAAGTGTTCGAAATCCAGGAAAGCGATCTCGATCTGCTTTATACGCAATTGTTTGAGATGGGGATGTTTGAAAACACTTGGCAGCAGGTGGATGACATTCCTGACGGAGGCAGCGCGGATAAGCTCTCCGTGATGGCTTATGAGCGGGTATTCTCTATTCCAAGTTATGTCGATGTTAAGCAGCGCGCCAGAGATGCAAGAGAGGTTTATGACTATATCAATAGTCTGGTACCATAAGAGGTCTGGGATAAACTGAATGCATTACACGATGACTATGTGGAAGCCAACGAAGAGGATTAATGGGGCGATTGCCTGAGAGAATTCCCCCTTGTGCGGCTAATATCTTGGCGCGCCCAACTTGGTTTGCTGACCCAGGGGTAGTTGGGCGGGCGCGCCTGGCGATCGCTGGGTGGCTGCCGAGAATTCTGAGCAGCCACCGGTTTGCAGGAACCGAAATCGCCGCGATCACATTGGGGCGCACGATCTATTTTCGCAAAGTGGAGTTTTATGATCCTCACACCCTGCAAGGGCTGGTTTTATTGGCGCATGAACTCAAGCATGTGGAACAATTCGAGCGCGAGGGGGCGCGGCGATTTTATTTTGATTATCTCTTGGGGTACCGGAAACATGGATACAGTGAAGAGATAACTTTCGAGGCTGAAGCTTATTCGTTCGAGCGCCAGGTTTTCGCTCATTTGATGAAAGAATTCAAATTCAACACCGGCCGATCGATTTGCTGGGATAAGGTTGCACCGCATTTGCCGAATTCGGAATTTGTTAAACTCCCGATAAAGGTGGAAAAAGATGGGCAATCTATTTCTTAATCCCTGTAGTTACCCCTGCGTGCAAGTTTCTACGTTCGTCGGTTCGCTCTGCGCGCCTTTGGCGGTAGCGAGCGAAGCGAGTATATCGAAACCAGAACACTGCCAAAACGGGTTTCGATACACCCTTCAGCGGCAAAAACCGCTGCTTCAGTCCACTCAACCAACGTTTTGTTTCCTCTTCTGAAAAACTTGCACATCAGGTTAGTTAGGCTAACTGCAATACCGAGAAGAAGTGAAATGTACTGCCGCCCATGACAAAGACATGCCAGATTGCGTGGCTATAGGGCAGTTTTCGCCAGCGATAAAAGATGACCCCTGCAGTGTAGCAGACACCACCAATCAGTAGAAGAGTCAGGCTCAAGCTGCCAACTTGCTGCATCATCTGGTTGAACATGACGATGGCAAACCAGCCCATAGCGATATACAGCCACACAGATGGTTTGACAAAGCGTTTGGTAAAGCCAACTTTGAGAATTAAACCTAGCAGCGCCAATCCCCAGACAATGCCAAAGATACTCCATCCGAAAGGCCCACGAAGTTTGGTCAACAAAAATGGGGTGTAGGTGCCTGCGATCAGGAAAAATATCGCGGCATGATCTAAACGCTGCAAGATAGCGTTCCACGAGAAGCGGGGTGTGCTGTGGTAAATGGTCGATGCCAGGTACAGCAATATCAGTGAAACCCCGAAAACAATAAAACTGACCATGTGCCAGGCATCTCCACGATTGGCGGCTCGGATGATGAGAATGACTAAACCTGCAATGCTCAGGCCAATTCCAATGGCGTGGGTGACGCTGTTGGCAATTACCTCTCCTATGGAAAATGATGTTGCGATGGAATCTGTTTTGTAACGCATGAATGTCTCCTAAGGATGCCCTGCTTTTAGGGCGAAGATGTGCTAATCGTACTTTCCTTCTTACCAGATTGCCTGAAAGCTAGCTAACATTTACCCACTAATGTGCTGATTCTTTTGCTTGGTGTATGGGGAATACCCAAAATGGCTATGCTATAATGATTCCTGGCAGGACACGATAAAAGGACAATGGGGTGTTTATCTCGGAGAGATTTCAAAGGAGAGCACAGATGATCAACAGCGATTTCGTTGCCCAAGTGTCACCCGGCATCAAACTACTCAGTGATGACCAAAAACAGGAGATTCACAGCGCGACCTTAGAGTTGCTAAGGCGCACTGGAGTGAATGTTTTGGTCCCAGAAGTGCGCGAGTTATTGAAGAAAGCGGGCTGCTGGCTGGATGAAGAGCGGGTACGCATCCCCTCGCATCTGGTCGAATGGGCCATCCGCACTGCGCCGACTCGAGTGGTATTGTGTGACCGCGATGGCAATTCGGCCATGGAATTGGAAGGCCGCAAGGGATATTATGGCACCGGTTCCGATACCCCCTTTGTCTTGGATGCCTATACAGGCGAGCGCCGCGAGGCTGTGTTGGAAGACATCGCTAATGTGGCAAAGCTGATTGATGCTTTGCCACATCTCGATTTCTTAATGTGCATGGGCATCGCTTCAAATGTGAATGAGAATATTTCTGATCTGTATCATTTCAGGGAAATGGTGTCTAATACATCCAAGCCGATCATCTATACTGCCTGGAGTCGCCCCAATTTGGAAGCGATCATCGAGATGGCTGAGGCTGTTGCCGGTGGTGCTGAAGCACTACAGCGTAACCCCTTCTGCGCACTCTATAGCGAGCCGATTTCTCCCCTCACCCACGCCGAGGAGAGCTGTGAGAAGTTGCTCTTCCTGGCCGGGAAGGGTTTGCCCGTGGTCTACACCCCAGGGATGATGGTCGGAGCCACCACGCCGGTGACGCTGGCTGGCGCGTTGGTACAAGCCAACGCCGAGCAACTCAGTGGGTTGTTGATCACCCAATTGATCCGCGAAGGCGCGCCGATGATTGGAGCAGGCGGCATTCTATTCATGGATATGAGCCAGGGCCTGATCTCCTACGCCGCGCCGGAGTTCATGCTGGGAATGACTGCTTTCAGCGAAATGTGTCATTACTATGAAATCCCAATTTTTAGCTTCTCAGGTTGTAGCGATGCTAAGGTCTTCGATCAGCAGGCTGCTGCGGAGGGCGCCATGTGGATGATGCTCACGGCTCTGGGTGGTGGGAACTTGATCCATGATGTGGGATATGTCGAATCAGGGATGACGGCATCTTACGATCAGATTGTTGCTATGGACGAAGTGGCCGGGTTGGTAAAACGCTTCATGGAGGGAATCGAGATCAATGATGAGACCATCGCACTGGATGTAATCGATCAGGTTGGTCCCGGCGGCCATTATGTTGGAGAAGAGCATACCTTTAAACATTTCCGCAGCAATTGGCGACCCAAGCTGCTGGACCGCTCTTCACGCGAAGATTGGGAATTAGCAGGTTCGCTGACATTGGGCGACAGAGCTAATGCTAAGCCTATATTTCGCACCTTAAGAATCGAATAGAGAGATAAAACTAGCGGA
>CAZLNX010000110.1:0-16919 GCA_964560795.1 uncultured Anaerolineales bacterium
AAGTCTACCCGACTATCCGTTTCTCACAAAACCTATTTTTGATCAGTATAATTCAGACGAACCGGCGCGATTATAGCATAATGAAGGCAAGACCCCAGGGGTTTCAAAAACATCTGGGGTCAACTATAATCCCGCCCATGAGTACAGAAGCCCCTTCCGCTCGCAGACAAATCGCGCGCGCCGCTGGTATGGTCATGGCAGCTTTTATCTTCAGCCAACTTGCTGGCCTTGTCCGGCAGATACTGGTCGCTGACGCGTTCGGCACCAGCCTTGATATGGATGCCTTCAACGCTGCCAACCGAGTAGCCGAAACGCTCTTCAATCTGGTTGCGGGCGGGGCTTTGGGTTCAGCCTTTATCCCAACGTTTACTGAACTGTTGACCAAAGAGAAGAAGCGTGAGGCTTGGCAATTGGCTTCAGCGGTGGGCAATTGGGTGCTGATCATTCTCATAGCGCTTAGTGTGCTGATTGCCATCTTTGCTCCCCAGGTTGTACGCTACATTCTGGCTCCTGGCTTCGCCGAAAATCCCGCCCAGGAAGTACTGGCCATCCATCTCATGCGGCTCATGCTGCCATCGGCGGCCTTGTTTGGTCTGAGCGGCTTGGTGATGGGCATTCTCAACTCACACCAGGTCTTCTTCATCCCCGCGCTGACTCCCTCAATGTATCAAATCGGCATGATCTTTGGGGTAACGGTGTTAGCTCCACGCATGGGGATCGATGGTCTGGCCTGGGGTGTTGTGTTTGGGGCCGCCGCGCACTTGCTGTTGCAGATACCCACCCTGCTGAAACAAGGCGGATCATATTCCCTGACGTTAGGGCTAAAGTTGGCATCTGTACGAGAAGTGATACGACTGATGGGGCCGCGCCTGCTGGGCGTCGCCGTGGTGCAGCTTAATTTTTGGGTCAATATCCGCCTGGCATCAGAGATGCAAGATGGCAGCGTTACCGGTGTAACCTTTGCCTTCATTTTGATGCTGATGCCGCAAGCTGCAATTGCACAATCTATCGCCACAGCTGCTATGCCGACGTTGGCAACCCAATACGCGCGTGGAAAACTGGATGAAGTGCGCTCGTCCCTGGCCGCCAGCTTACGTGGCGTGTTGCTATTGTCTATCCCGGCTTCGATTGGGTTAATCCTGCTGCGAGAACCGATTATCACGTTGCTATACCAACGCGGCGAATTTACCGAACGGTCAACCGAATTAGTCGCTTGGGCGCTGCTCTGGTACGCGGCAGGCTTAGTAGGGCACTCAGTGATGGAAGTGCTCTCGCGGGCATTTTATGCCCTGCATGACACCAAGACCCCCGTCATCGTGGGCGTGATCGCCATGAGCCTGAATGTTGTCTTCAGCTTTGCCTTCGCCGCTCTCTTCAGGCAGATCGGCTGGATGCCACATGGCGGCCTTGCCCTGGCAAACTCGCTGGCAACGGCGCTAGAAACCATCGCGCTGATCGTACTGATGCGTCGGCGCCTTGATGGGCTCGAAGGTCGGGCGATCCTTCAAGGTACGTTGAAAGGGATCGTCGCTGGAGCCATCATGGGGCTTGCTCTTTGGGGCTGGTTGGGTTATTTTGAGTCGCGCTCCGCCTGGCTGGTTGGGGGTGGGGGGATTGCGGTTGGGGGTATTATCTATGGTGTGATGGTGATCTTGCTCAGAGTTAATGAAGTGGGGGATTTCCTACTTATCATACGTAGAAAATTAAAATCTCTATTGGAAAGGTAAATAAGATGCAAAAGATACTTGCTGCCCGCGATTATATTCAAGCCAAAACCCAAATTAGACCCGACATTGCTATTATCCTCGGCTCTGGCCTGGGTGCTTTGGCCGAAGAAGTGCAGGTGGATGCCACTTTCCCATACAGTGAGATCCCCGGTTTTTCCCAGTCTACCGTACAGGGGCACGCCGGAAAATTAATTTTGGGGACGTTGCTTGGGAAAAAGGTTGTGGTGATGCAGGGACGCTTGCATTACTATGAAGGCCATCCCATGTCGGCAGTGATCTTCCCAATGCGCGTGATGCGCGCCCTGGGAGCTTCTACCTTAATAGTAACCAATGCTGCGGGGGGGCTGAACCCTGACTTTCGCCCGGGCGATGTCATGCTGATCACCGACCACATCAACATGCAAGGCAATAACGCCCTGATCGGCCCCAATCTTGCTGATTTCGGTCCGCGCTTCCCCGATATGACGCACACGTATGACGCGGAACTCCGCACGTTGGCCTTAGAAATTGCTAAAAAAGAAGACATCACCCTACAGCAAGGTGTCTACGCGGCATGGTCTGGCCCAACATATGAAACCCCGGCTGAACGTCGCTTTCTTCGCATCATCGGCGGGGATGCAGTAGGGATGTCCACCGTGCCCGAAGTAACGGCTGCCAACCACGCCGGGATGAGGATCCTGGGCTTCTCGGCCATAACAAACATTGCCACTGGCGGCCCAGACCAGCCAACGGACAGCCACGAAGAAGTATTAGCCATGGCGCAAGTAGCAGGAAAGAAACTGGTGCGTTTGGTAAGGTTGGTGCTGGAGCAGATGCCAACCGAGTAAACTACAGATGACGCTGATTTTGCAGATATCTGCGCTTTGTTTTTCGCGGAAAAAGTCAGAATACGACTTGCATTATCCGCTCGCAGCGGTAATGAATGACAAAACGGGCTTCGCTTTATCAGCTAAAAGATACCCCGCAGCAAATTGCGGGGTTTTTCATTACCCCCATACAAACCAATAAGTCTGCGCTATGGCAATTCCCAACAGCATTCCCGCCATGGCTTCCATGGGGGTATGCCCCAGGACCTCTTTCAATTGTTCTTGAGTCTCATGCGTAGGAGGGTGGCCTTCGCGCAAATCTTTGATGATAGCATTGATCCACTCGGCATGTTTGCCAGCCTGACGTCGAATACCGGTAGCATCGTAAATCACGACGATAGCCAAAGTAACCGATATGGCGAATACTGCAGTCCCAAAGCCTTCAAACATCCCAATTGCATGGGCAGTGGCAGCAACCAGCGCCGAGTGTGAACTGGGCATCCCACCAGCGCGTAACAGCAAGGCCCAATCCCACTGACGGGTACGCAAATACCCAATGGGTGGTTTCAGGATCTGGGCCAAGAGCCAACCAGTCATCGCAGCCCAGAAGATATAGTTTTGAAAGAGAGGGGCTAAGTTCATTCGCTCAACTCGAAATCTGTAACATCATCTCCAGAGAGCTGCTTGGTTTTTAATTCCGCCTTATCAAGCAAGCTGGCGCAGTGTTTGGCCAGAGCCTGTCCGCGCTCGAATTTGGCTACGATTTCATCCAGGGTCAGCCCGTCAGTTTCTAACGTGTTGATAATAGTCTCTAATTCAGTGAAAGCATCTTCATAACTGAGTTCTTCAACAGGAATAGGTGTTTTACTCATGGGAATTTCCTTCTAAAGGGAATTTAGCGAGCATCAATTTCAACGAGGCATCATCAGACAGAGTATCTTTTACCAGAGAACTCCATTCATCTGCGCCGATTTTGTACTCGGTGAGTGCATCGTTAATTTTAGGCACAATATTATCCTGGTAAATGCGCACCATGTTGTTATAGCGCACCCGCAAAGCCAAAATCGAAGAAATGCCTACGGCGATCAGCACGGTCATCACCAAAGCGACAAATGCTGTGAGCCAATGGGTCAGCAGCCATGTGATCGTGACCACAATGCCAACGATCAGGCCGCTTAGAACACAACCCAAGTTGAATGCTCGTGCAGCCAATGCAGCTGTTTCTTCGAGTAATTGCGTATTGAGTTCTTCTATAAAAGTTTGGATATCTTGGTTTTCTTCTGTCATAAAGCATCCTTGGTAGCGGTCAGCGGACGGCAATCTCCCGTCAGTTGTCAGTTACTTCAACGCCAAACTCACCATCACTGAGGCGCACATTCAGCGAATCTCCAGCTTTTACTTGCTCCACGGACCGGACATTTTTTCCATCTCCGTTGGCTTGCGAGACAATGGCATAGCCGCGTGAAAGTACAGTTTGGGGATTGAGATCCGTGAGACGTTGTTCCGCCGCATCAAGGTGCGCGCGCTGCATTTCCAAGTAATGAGAGAGAGAATTCGAGATACGATAGGAAAACTCATCCAATCGCTGACGACCGCTGTGGATACGGGCTTCCGGCGATAGGCGCTTCAAGCGGCTGGCTAACTCACTGAGCTGCCAACGCTGCTCGTCGATTTCGGAGCCTACACGCTGTGCTAATCGCTGACTGGTTTCGTTTAGATCGATGAGTAAGTCCGCACGGTTGGGCGTAGCCAGTTCGGCGGCAGCGGTGGGAGTGGGGGCGCGCAAATCGGCGACGAAATCGGCAATGGTGAAATCTGTCTCGTGGCCAACTCCAGTGATCACCGGTGTATCTGAGTCAACAATGGCGCGGGCCACACCCTCATCATTGAATGCCCAAAGGTCTTCTATGGATCCGCCGCCGCGGGCGAGCAGGATCACATCGGGGGCAGCTGCCCGGTTGAGGTCACGCAGACCAGCTATAATTCCCGCGGGCGCATCCCTGCCCTGGACGGAACTGGGTGCAATGATAACTTCCACCAAGGGGTAACGTCTGCGCAACGTATTGACCATATCCCGCAAGGCAGCCCCTGTAGGTGATGTCACAATACCTATTCTTTTGGGCCAGCGCGGAATGGGGCGCTTGCGATCTTCATCGAAAAGACCTTCAGCTTCCAGCTTGGCCTTCAAACGAGTGAATTCCTGGAAAAGGGCGCCCTCCCCCAGGGGTTTGATAACATCCGCATAAAGTTGATACTGACCACCAGCCTCATAGACGCTGACACTGCCATGAACTTCGACAGAGTCGCCGTCCTTGGGGAGAAATGCCAGCCGTTGGGCGTTATTCCGCCACATCACACAACGCAAGGTAGCTTGCTCGTCCTTGACTGTGAAATAGATGTGTCCAGAGCGTGGTCGGGAAAAATTCGAGATCTCGCCCTGCACCCAGAGATCACCAAGGTTGTGATCACTCTCCAATAGATCTCGCAAATAGCGGTTAACTTCGCTAACCGTCCAGGCGCTAGGTGGAAAAAGGGAAGGCTGTACCATAGAGAAAAAGTATACGATGAGAGCGCTGTATCCGCAACGCTACATCGAGATTGCAATCTCATCAGTTTGGTGTACGTATTCCAAAAGCAGCCCAACTTTCAATATTCACAGGACTTACACATTTGGGGTAGCCAGCCCAACCAACAGTCAACGCGGTTGGGTTTCTACCCTGGAAATGCGTGAACTGCGTAAGTCCTAATTCAAATGAACGTTTATAATTGTCACTCGGTATAGTAGGTGTAAAAATATTCTTGGAGGCATTTTCATGGCATCGGTTCGTATTCGTGAGCGCAGTTGGCGCTTTTATCGCAATTGGCTAATCCACTTCACTATGTGGGTTACTTTATTACTGATCGCATTAGGTGCAGCACGCAGGCCATGGCCATTGTTTGTATATTTATTGCTTGTGTATCCCATCTATCTTGTCAGCGCGAGCATTTTCTATGCCTACCGAACAACCCACCCCGGGGGACGTTTTGCCATGCGGCGCGTGACTCCCACCAATGCAGGGATGGCGTATGAAACTGTTGAATTCCCCAGTCGAGACGGGCTCTCACTATTCGGCTGGTATTTGCCCGGCAATTCCAACGGGACGATTATTTTGGTGCATGGTCATGGAGGCAAGGGTATCGCCATGATCTATCACGCATCAGCATTAGTATCCAAAGGATACAGCGTATTGATGTATGACCAGCGCGCCCACGGCAGCAGTGATGGCGATATCTGCACAGCAGGCTGGCGTGAGGTCGAAGATTTGTTAGGGGCCATCGATTATCTTAAAACAAGAGAAGATGTGAACCCTGATCGGATTGGCGCATTGGGCTTATCTATGGGAGGGCAGGCTGTAATGCTAGCCGCGGCAAGGGAAAATGATCTACGTGCCGTTGTAGCGGAGAGCCCCAGCCCGGCCGGATTGCAGGATTACGGGGGACGGCCCCAATCTTTGATCCGCTGGATCAACTACCCCTTCAACTGGCTGTTTTATAAGATATTGACCTTTATGAACGGCGCGCAACCTCAGGATGGCATCCTGGCAACCATCGCTGATATTTCTCCTCGACCGGTATTGCTAATCACCGGCGGGGGCAAAAAGGAACGTCATTTTGCACAACTGTTTTATGACGCGGCAGCTGAACCTAAAGATCTGTGGGAAGTGCCCAATGCGCGCCATGCCGAGGCTTATTTCCGGGACCCTAAAGCCTATCAGAAACGTATCGTGGAGTTTTTCGATCAAGCCCTGAACGTTGAAACATAACAATCGCCCCACACCTGGCGTTGGGGTTTGGGGGCTTTCTCCAAAACAGCTTACTTATGAGGAGCATCAACATGACAAAGTGGCCAGTTGTTATCATCTGCCTGGTACTATTAAGCGCTTGTTCCCCCCTTATAGATCAGCCAATCCCCACAAGCACAGCCTTCCCAACGAACACTCCAGAACCAACTCTCACCCCTGAACCTACACAGGTGCCGTATTTTGACAAACCTGGTCAATATTTAGAAATGCTCCAATCGGGGGGAGAGTCGCGTTGGTTTGCGATCTATATCCCCCAAGGCTATCAACATGGCACGCCAACTCCATTGGTGTTTAACTTCCACGGCGCGGGCTCTACTTTTCAGCAGCAATCCATAATTAGCGGTATGAACGAGATTGCCGAATCAGAAGGATTCATCGTGGTTTACCCGCAAGCACTGCCTGAAAATTCCAACTCCTGGTTTCTGGCTGACGGTTCAATTGGAAGCCTTGACGTTGAATTCACGCAAGCCATGATTGACGATTTGCACAAGAAATTGACCATCGACCCTAAACGCATCTACGCAACTGGTTTTTCCAATGGTGGTGGCCTGGTCGATAGTTTGGGCTGTATGCTGTCGGATACCTTCGCGGCTATTGCGCCGGTCGCTGGGGCGTATGTTTACTGGGCGCCATGCGAAATAACTTCTCCTGTCTCTATGATCGCTATTCACGGCGATGCCGATTCGGCTGTGGCATACGCAGGAGGAGGATATAGCACTCCCGGTTGGGCTGGCACCTGGGCTGAACGTAATGGATGTGACTCGACTTCAAGCACAAACCAACCTTTCGATGACATCACTGTCGAAACCTGGGATTCCTGCCCCGAGGGGGTGGCGGTGACTCTCTACACCGTGGCTGGGGGAGGCCATGTCTGGCCTGGTTCTGCAGTTTATGAAGGTGCGCAGGGAGCGACAAACAACTTGAATGCAACAGACATCATTTGGGAATTCTTTAAGGACCATCCTAAGCCATAGAGATCATCATGGAAAAGTCACAGATACAAAAAGCACTCCCACGTAAACGCAACTGGCGATTGATCAGGAACTGGCTGGTAGCCCTATTTGTTTGGGTGAGTTTCGCCATCATGATCATCTTCGTCGTGAAATCACTTTATCACCTGATTTGGGCTATTCCCCTTTATATTCTGGGGATTATTACGCTGAGAGTCTTTCGGATGGTTCACCCCAGGGTCATCGACCCCGTGCCTTTTTGTTATGTACGGTGGCCGCTGACACCGGACAGCCCGCGCACAAATTCCTGCCGCTTTCCAAAGATCGATCCAAACTCTATTCCAGATATGCAGGCGATTTCATTTTTTAACCGTGGTGGATTAGAACTAGCAGGCCACTTCATTCCCGGGAACAACCGGGCAGTTATCATTATGCTGCATGGGGCCGGAACCGAGGGCATGAACGTGCTGCCGCAGGCCATTGCCCTACACAACCAGGGATATAATGTTTTGCTCATGGATTTACGCGCACATGGCAACAGTCAGGGTGATACCAGTACTTTAGGTTGGTCTGAAACCGATGACCTGCTGGATGCGATTGAATATGTGCAATCACGCCAGGATATTGATGCCGATAAAATCGGCGTTTTTGGCTTCTCCATGGGCGGTCAAATCGCGCTGAGAACCGCGGCTCAATGTAATTCAATTCGCGGTGTTGTTGTGGACAGTCCCAGCCCGGCAAGTTTAGATGATTATCGGAGTGGCTCAAACAACCCATGGAGTTGGGTTATCTTTGGCTTGAATTTCTTTACCATCAAGCTGACCGAATGGATGACGGGCCGCAAATCACCAACTGGTGTTTTGAAATCTGTGGGGGAAACTGCCCCCCTGCCTATCCTATTGATATCTACGGGAAGAGGTCGAGAACAACAGTGGGGCAATCGGGTAATCAAAGCTGCACAGGAGCCAAAAGATGTCTGGGAAATTCCTGAAGCACTGCATGGAGAAGGCTTCAAGCTCTATCCAGAAATATACAGCGAAAAACTAAATTCCTTTTTCGACGAAATACTTATGTGATGGTAAAAAGTTTCGCTCACCAATTACCATCCATACAGATGGTAATTGGATGTTGACAAACATCCAAACTTGCGATATATTCTCTATACCATCTTACAACCATCCATTTGGATGGCATAGACATATATTAAGGAGCATACTATGGGTGAAACAGAAAAAATTACCATCAATATGAGCGTCGTAGATTTGGGCAAGATCGATTTACTGGCTGAAGAAGGTTTCTATCAGAATCGCACCGATTTTATCCGCACAGCCATTCGCAACCAACTCGATAGGCATAGTACCGAAGTACAGAGTTCCGTCGTCCGAAATGCGTATGGTTTGGGTATTTTTGACTGGTCGCGTAAAGACCTCGAAAACATTTTGGCGAAGGGCGAGCGTCGAAGTTTCAACGTGATAGGCATGTTGGTTATCGAGGACGATGTTACCCCCGAATTGGCCGATCAAGCAATTGAATCGATCCGCATAAAAGGTGTATTTCGAGCACCAGAGGCTGTTAAGAGAGTTTTGCAAGACCGCATCCGTTAATCACTCGTTGAGGAAAAAACCCAGTGGAAACTACTTCACAACAACCCAACAACTGGAAAGCCCCCTTCTTCACTATTTGGACTGGCCAAGCCTTCTCACTTCTCGGCAGCCAATTAGTGCAGTTCGCCTTAATCTGGTACCTGACTGTCAAAACTGGTTCAGCAACTGTGCTGGCAACCGTCAGTATGATGGCTTTGCTGCCGGGCGTGTTCCTTTCCCCTTTCATCGGTCCCTTGATCGATCGATGGAATCGGCGACGGATCATGCTGATTGCCGATGCAAGTATTGCACTGATAACCGTAATCCTGGCAGGGTTATTCGCATTTGATCTTATTCAAGTCTGGCATATCTACGTGATCATGTTCCTGCGCTCCATTGGGGGCAACTTCCATCGCCCAACGATGACTGCATCGACATCCTTGATGGTTCCCAAAGAACACCTGACCCGCGTCCAAGGAGTCAACCAGATGCTCAATGGAGGTTTGAATATTGTGGCGGCTCCCTTGGGCGCACTCCTGCTCGAGATCTTACCCATGAAAGGCATCGTCGCAATCGATGTGGTCACTGCACTGATTGCCATCGTCCCGCTTTTATTCGTCCAGATCCCCCAACCGGATCGCAAACCTCAAGAAAGCGAAGCTAAGCCATCGATTTTCAAAGAAATGGGCGAAGGATTTCGCTATGTGCTCTCCTGGCCGGGTTTGACCGTCATCCTTATCATGGCCACAATGATAAACTTCTTCCTTTCTCCATCCATCTCTCTAATGCCGCTTTTGATCAAAAATCACTTCGCAGGAGATGCCCTTCAGTTGGGGTGGGTGAACGCTATTTTTGGAGTTGGGGTGATTGTCGGTGGATTGGCGCTGGGCATTTGGGGAGGCTTCAAGAAGCGTATTTTCACAGGCATGATGGGCTTGATGGGAATTGGTATTGGCATTGTCATGATCGGTGTTGCTCCATCATCCGCCCTCTATGTCGTGATGATCGGAAACCTGGTAATGGGGTTAACGATGCCTCTAGCGAATGGGTCATTAGGTGGCATTTTGCAGGCTACTGTTGAACCGGGCATGCAAGGGAGGGTTTTTACGTTGGGTGGTAGCCTGGCAACAGCTATGATGCCAGTTGGCTTAGCTCTCGCTGGACCCCTTTCAGATGCATTTGGTATCCAAATTTGGTTCATCATTGGTGGCGTTTTCACCCTCCTTATGGGGATATTTGGCCTTGCCAATCCTTCTGTCCGGAATATCGAAGAAGGTAATACACCGGCTGCCATTTGACAGTTATTGTACCTATTTGGTAAACTTTCGCTCTATTGAGTTAGGGATGTGGGGTGCACTTCGGAGGTGCACCCCACATCCCTATTTCTAAAATAGGAGAAACTAACAATGACCACATCAGAATCAAAATTTGAAAAATTACTTGAATCATCACCCCACCCCTTGCTTGCCGATGGAGCCATGGGGACGATGCTGCACGGTCATGGTGTGGGATTCGATCATTGCTTCGATGCACTGAACCTGACTGACCCTGCTGTTGTTGGTGAGATCCACCGCGCGTATATCGAGGCGGGTGCTCAGGTCATTTTCAGCAACACTTTTGGCGCCAATCGCTACAAACTCAGCGAACATGGGCTAGAAGACAAAGTCGCTGAGATCAACCGCGCTGGGGTGGAGCTGGCGCGCCGCGTAGTAGATGGCTCCTTCAAAGATGTGCTGGTTGCCGGGGATGTCGGTCCGCTGGGTGTACGTCTGGCCCCTTACGGGCGCGTGCAACCCGAGCAAGCCAGGGAGATCTATACCGAACAGATCTCTGCACTATGTGCGGCCGGGATCGATTTTTTGGTCATCGAAACATTCAGCGATTTGTATGAAATCCGCGAAGCTGTTGCTGCGGCGAAGGAATTCTGCACGCTACCCATTGTTGCCACAGTAACCTTTACCCGTGATGACCGTACCCTATTAGGGGATACTCCCACCAAGGTCGCACGCACGCTGCATGAGACTGGGGCAGATGTGATCGGCGCCAATTGTTCTGGCGGACCCGCGCAGTTGAAGAGGATCCTGGAAGAGATGCGAACGGCTGTTCCCGAGGCGCGTTTCGCCATCAAACCTAATGCAGGCTGGCCCGAACACGTCGGAGGACGCGTGATGTACTCTGCTAGCCCTGACTACTTTGGTGAATACCTTGAAGCCTTTGCTGAACTTGGAGTCAAAATGATTGGCGGCTGCTGTGGCACAACGCCAGAGCATATTGCGGCCATGCACGCCAAAATTGAGAGCTTGCCTGAAGAATTCTCGATCCAGACAGTTCCAACAGCAGAAGAAATTGTCCGCAGAGATGTTGCACCCAAGGAAGATACGGAACTCGCCAAGAAACTCAAGGGTGGCCAATTCTCTATCAGTGTAGAGATGGATCCGCCGCGCGGCCTCTCTGCGCATAAGATCTTAGCTGGAGCCAGTTTGCTGGCTGAAGCAGGCGCGGATGTAATCAACGTTGCCGACAGCCCTATGGCGCGCATGCGCATGAGCCCTTGGGCAGTGTGCAATCTCATCCAACGCAACGTTGATGTGGAAACCACGCTGCACTTCCCCACCCGCGGCCGTAACCTGTTGAAGCTGCAGGGAGATCTATTGGCTGCCCATGCTCTCGATATCCGCAATGTGTTCGTGGTAATGGGCGATCCGACGTCGATTGGGGATTATCCCGATGCCATGGACGATTATGACTTGGCACCCTCGGGGCTGATCAAACTCATCAAGCAGCGATTCAACACAGGGGTCGATCACGCGGGGGCCGACATCGGACAGCCGACATCTTTCTTCGTTGGCTGCGCGCTAAATTTACTGCCATCCAACCCTGAGCGAGAGATCAAAGTGCTACGCCGAAAAATCAACAACGGCGCAGATTTTGCCTTGACCCAACCAATCTATCAGCCTGAAAAAGCGCTGGATTTTCTCAAACAATATGAAGATGAATTTGGCCCCTTAGAGATCCCCATCATGGCAGGTGTTCTGCCCCTTTATGGAACCCGACATGCCGCCTTCCTGCACAACGAAGTGCCCGGGATCATCATCCCCGATGAGACGCGTAAACGTTTAGACGCCGCCGGAGAGGCCGCGCCGCAAGAAGGCGTGAAGATTGCCATCGAAGATATCCAAAAGATGAAATCGTGGGCTCAAGGGATCTATATCATGCCCCCCTTCGGCCGCTACGACCTGGCGGCTGAGATCATCGAAGCCGTAAAGGAATAGGGCACTGCACAAGCTATAGCCTGTGCAGTGCTTAACAAAAGATGGACTTGCGAGTTGCAATCGCGCCTCACAAGTCCATCTTTTGTATTGTAGGAAAAGGTTACTCGGTCGCGGAAATTAGCGTATAGACGCCAACGCCCTCCAACACCATGCCCACTACAATGAAGAAGATCCCCACTCGAGCGGGCGTCCACTCCATGGCGAGAAGTTCGAGCGTAAAATCCATGATACGATTGGCAAACTCCACCCACATCGAGGCCGGGATGGCATCTCCCTGAGGTAAATTTCCCCCACTAGATAGTGTGACGGTAGCAAACATCGTTACAATCAATCCGCTGACCAGGAATAGCACACCCAAGCCGACCAGTATCCAAGCTAAAAGCATTCGTGGTTTCATACAGGAGTTATATCAGAAACGAATGTGTGTTTCAAGTTTGCGACAAGCCCTAAAGTTAAGGTAAAATACCAAATAACTCTTATTACTTATAGCCCTGACCTTGGAGGAAAAGCTATGACTTATATTGTTACCAGCCTTTGTCTGCGCGATCTCGGGTGCATCGAAGTTTGCCCGGTTGAGTGCATGGTCCCCGGCAAGCCTGAAGAGGGTTGGCCCTGGATCTATATTGACCCCGATACCTGCATCGATTGCGGCGCCTGTGTGCCTGAGTGCCCTTTCGAAGCAATCTTCCCAGAGGATGAAGTGCCCGATCCTTATACAGCCACTGGTGGTGAATTCATCAGCAAGGTTGGTCTGAGTGGCCACTATGAAGCCACCAACCACCATGGCGACGCAGTCGTCCTGGATACCGTCAAGGAACTGGAAGCCGGTGAGGAAGTTGACCTGACGGAAGATATTCAGCCCAACTACGATTTCTTCGAATCAGGCCCTGGGTATGGCGCTTTAGATTAGCGAACTTTTCGAAAGAACACAAAGAGGAAGCCGGAACTGGCTTCCTCTTTGTGTTTAAATCTTAAGAAAGCAGATTTTGCTACGTGCTGATCAGAAACCTATTTTCAGCGCTGCTAAAAATTTATAACTTGATCAGCTTCGATGATCCAATCCGTTAGTAACGCCATACTCCCTGATTGTATCCCTTCAACCATTGCGTCTTGCCCGAGCCCGCGGGCAGTTGCACAAGTCCCTCAGGTAGCAACCTGGCCTTTGCGAACCACAGCCTTCATCATGCGCTCAATGTTGTAATAGCCTTGAGGAGTTTCTTGTCCCGAAATTCCGCATTGCACACCATCGCCGATGAGAAACATTTTCACACTGGCTTCATCACGCTTGGTGAGATTCATGGCTACGCGCAGTGCATTATAGGGTCGTTCATTGCCATAGGGGCCATCATTTACAAGTATCAAGCATTTCTTCATATGCACTCCAGTATTCTCCTATTCTTCATTAGGTGTCTGCCATTAGGGTTTACCTGCCAACGCGGCGCCAATAATGCCTGCCTCGTTGAAAGATTCGGCAGTGACAATCTCCGCCTGCACAGTCAGGTAGGGCATGAATTTCTCGTACTTCTTGCTGACACCACCTCCCAAGATGATCAGGTCAGGCCAGATTAATTGCTCCAGGCGATCTAAATATATATCCAGTCGCTTGCCCCATTTTTTCCAGGATAACCCAAGGCGTTGACGCGCCGCATCCGATGCAAGCAATTCTGCATCCTCACAATTGATCTCAATATGACCCAGTTCAGTATTAGGCAGCAGAACACCATCGGTGAAAAGAGACGTTCCCAGGCCGGTTCCGATGGTCACCAACAATACCACCCCCATACGACCCTTGCCAGCGCCAAAGGCCATTTCCGCTAACCCGGCGGCATCAGCATCGTTTATGACTTTAACTTCGCAGCCCGTCGTTTTACTGAACAAGGCCGCCGCGTTGGCGCCAATCCATTTGCTATGCACATTGGCGGCCGTACGGGTGATCCCTTGCTGTACAACCGCCGGGAAACCACATCCAATGGGGTCTTTCCAATCGAAATATTTTGCAATTTCCGCAACCGTTTTTGCTACGGGTTTTGGTTTGGCTGGCTGAGGGGTAGGGATACGATACCTCTCTGTCAGCATAACCCCCTTTTCTACATCCACTGGCGCGCCTTTGATACCTGATCCACCAATATCAATACCTAATACCTGCATGAAAACTCTCCTTTAAAGATGGTGGATCAATTATAACGCCTCACGTACAGGAACGGAGTTTCTTGAAGAAACTCCGTTCCTAAGATTTGATAAATATTCAAAAATTCATCGTTGAGCGGAGGCACATAGCAGATAAGCCGAAGTCGAAACGGTTTGAAGAAAAATCTTTATTCGACTCGGCCTTTAGTGTTCGGCAAATTCAGTGTCCGGGCAGGGAGCTAAGTGGAGCAAAATACATCGGCTTCGATCTCGATCAGCATCTCTGGATCGATCAGAGATTTGACTTCTACCATCGTTGTCGCCGGGGGATGATCGGCGAAGAACTCACCATGGGCGCGGCCATATTCCTGCCAACGGCTGATATCCGTGACGAACATCCGAGTGCGCACAACGCAGGAGAGTTCGGCGCCTAGATCACTCAATGCGCGCTCGATGATCTCAATACAGCGTTTAGCCTGGGCATAAGCATCCCCTGGGGCATAACAAGAACCATCTTCGGCTACAGGAGCCGTTCCAGTGACGTAGATATGGTCGCCTGCTCTGATGGCGCGGCAGTAGCCCACTTTTGACTCCCAGGGTGCTCCAGAAAATGTGCGTAGAAATTTCATGATTCGCTCCTCTGCCAAGAAAAATAACGTCCCACCTTCTTATAGTAAACAAGATAGGATTGACCATAATTTTGCATCAAGAAATCTTCTTCCTGCAATATCTGGTAGTGCATACCCAGGATAACGGCAATCGCTATCAGTAAGAAGAACAATGTCCCATTAATCAAAAAGGTCCCAAAGAAATACAAATCAATGAACAGAAAGATGGGATTGCGGCTAAATCTAAAGACACCATGAGTAACCAAATTTCCAGGTGTTGCCTTATCGATGCCCACACGCCAGGATCGGCCGAAGGCTACTAATGCCAATACAAAGAGCACAAATCCCAGAACAATTATGATCATGCCAGCAATCTTTGCGAAAAATAAATCCACGATAGTACTAGCAAAGGCATCACCAAAGATATGCCATTCCCAATGGAATACTTGGATCAAAATCTCAACAATCCAGAGAAAAAATCCGACAAAAAAAGATAGTTCGATGACACGGCGGAATCCGGTCTTTCCCACCCCCAATACCAAAGGATTAATCCTATAGCGCACATAGAGAAGTACCGATCGCCCAATAAAAACTACTAAGAATACGATTAAGGTAAGAAACTGGAATTTATCAATCACTGAAATCATTTTCATCCTCGATGTTATTGAAAAAAGATAATCTCAACTGATAAGCCTGCATATATTTACAGCTCTTCCAATATCGCTTTTAGATTTTGACCTTCTTCTACCAAATGCTGGTTCATGTCTTCGATCCTCGCGTTGAAGAACGTGCGGAAAATGAAATCGAAGAACCCCCCGATGATGGGAACATCTGAACCGATATCCAATTCGGCAATAAATCTAACTCCATCCCCCTTTTCCTCAGCTTCAAACGCGCCTCGTCCCATGCCTACAATGACAAACTCTACACGGTTATATGGGGCCACTTTCAATACACGAAACTTCATGGAGTGTAATTTCCCATGGAGATATTCTTTGCATTCAATCACAGACCCTATTTCAAGCATTGATCCATGAAGCACTCTACAAGCGACATGATCTGGATGCCACGCTTTGTACTCTTTGGGCATTCGCTCCAGCCAGGCAAAGAGTTGCTTGGGAGTGGCATTAATCTCGACAGTATCTCTAAGTGAGATCATTTTTGTAGATCTTGATCTCACTTTCTATGGAGTTGCCGGCACCTTGAGAATCAAACCGACAAGGTAACCGACTAAGGCGCTAACAGTTCCGATAGCTGCCATTTCAAAGCCACTCTTCCCTGGGTGTCCTACGGTTATTCGGGCTTTGTAAACGCCTACGATAAACAAGGTCAAAGCTGAAATAACCAACGACAGCCAAATACTGGTACTTACAGACAAGAATAGAAACGGCGCCAGGGGAATCAATGAACCAACAATGGCAGCAACGCCAACAATAAGTGCCGAACGAACGGCATCGCGGCGGTTTGTGGGTGTCAGTTGATGTTCCTCAGCCATCATCACGCCCACCCAAACATCTTCGTCGGCAGTGATCTTTTCGACGATTTGATCTAATAACTCACCATCAAAGCCTTTGTTACGATAAATTTCGCGGATCTCTTCCCTTTCCACGGAGGGCACCATACGCACGTGCCGATATTCTCGCTCGCGCTCACTTTCGAAATGCGCGGTTTCTGCCAGGGTGGCAGTATAGGCCACAGCTGCCATCGATACCGACTCAGCGAAGGTAGCTGCCAATCCAGCAACCATCACAATGCGCGGATCACTGGTAGCAGCTGCCACACCCAAAACGATCCCCAACACATTAACCAGGCCGTCTTGCCCTCCAAGAATCACATCAGCCAGTGGATTTGTATAACGATGTGGGTCGTCATGGGAATGAAAATGAAGCTGATCGTGATCGTGTTTTGGTAAATGTTGTTTAGTAATTGCAAAGGTCATGACCTACTCCTTGCAGCAATTCCCGGAAGTTAGGGGGAGAAAAGGTTGACAAGGGTTTTCGTAAA
>CAZLNX010000111.1:0-16907 GCA_964560795.1 uncultured Anaerolineales bacterium
GTCAGGGGGTCAGCATCCTGCCTAACGGCGAGGGTGTCGAGGTGTCCTTTGACTTACCCGAGGGAGTTTCCCCCGAAGATGTGACCATCCTGTACTGGCTGGACGTACTCAATGGCGGCCAGGGAGGCTGGCAAACCCTCACCCCTGAAATCACCACAGACGGTCGCGTGACCATCCAAACTTTCTTTGGGGGGACATTCGTCCTGGCAAATAAACAGTCATAATTCACCATTCTACAATTGAAATTATGGCGCTTTAATACCGCGTGACATTCCGCGTGGGAGATCATCTATCAACGCTATCTCATCATCCCCTTTCTTCAATGTACTGATGTTCTCGGTCTTCTGGGCGCTGCAAATTTTTATTAGCAAGCTAGCCTTTCTCCAGGGGGCGCAAGTTATTCCCTATCAAATTGCCGTTACGATCATCGGCCTGGGCATTCTAACCATTACCATCCTTCCCGGCGCGCGCTTCGAGTTTATCAGCCTCTACAGAAATAAGCCTGCAATCTTTTGGAAGTTATTTGCTGCAAATCTACTCCAATCAGGAATAGGAAATATCATCAGCCTGATCGGCATCGCAATGACCGTAGCTATCAATGCCGGGTTCCTGGTCAAGGTCTCTACGGTAACTACGATCTTGTTTGCCTGGATCATTCTAAAGGAAAGACTCTCATTCCTAAAGATTGTCACCATGATTACTATGCTGGCAGGCGCGTACTTGCTGACAACGAAGGGGCAAATGTTGCTGCCCAAAATTGGTGACCTTCTCATCCTCGGTGCATGTGTATGCTGGTCATTGGGAACAGCCATCGTCGCCAAGATTTTGAAAGCCCAGGCTATCAGCCCGGATGTGATCACTCTACAAAAGCCCTTGGCTGGGTTGCCTGTTTTCTTGGCCTTGGCAGTTGTGGTCTCATCTTTCCCCGAATCTTTTTTAAATATTGATAGTGCTCTTACCTGCTGTACTTTTGTACCTCAATATATTTTCTATGCTCTGGGAAGCGGATTTGGTCTGGCGCTAACCTGGATTTTTCTGCTGCGTACACTTAATGTTGCGACAGCATCGTACATGACGATGATGTCGATGATCACGCCTGTGGTGGTGAGCATCTTGGCGATACTATTTTTGGGAGAAACTCTGATTTGGATTCAAATTCTCGGTGTGGGGATGATCTTGTTTTCTGGCGTAATCGTATACTTCAGCGACATTTCTCATGTGTAGAGGCTCGCCGCCATCAAGGGACTCCTGTTTCCATAGAGTGCATTTTTTGGTTGACCCATGCCCATGACTTCTTTATAATGACGGGACAGATCAAGAAGGATGCCCATGAATCAACCAAACAAACTCCCCCAAGAAGAACGCCTAAATATTTTCGTAGGCAGTTGGGCAAATACTGGTAAACTGATGCCTGGTCCCTTTGGGCCCGGTGGCTCCATTTCTGGCGTTTCGACCTATGAGTGGGCAATCAACGGCAAATGGCTTCTCTACACCAGCCAACTAAATTTACCCGGCATGGGGCTCTATGTTGTCCACGGTGGTGTTTCATATAACAGCCAAATTGGGATCTATGCAGCCTATGCTGCGAACAGCCTGGGCAACTTGATCGTTTATGACGGTGAATGGACGGACAAAGCAATACTGACATTTATCAATACTTACCCAAAGCCTACAGAAAGCGCGCGCGTAAGCTACCAGATAAACCCAGATGGTACGATCACTTTCACTTCGGACAGACGCATGGAAGATGGTGAATTTGAGACCTACTTCCGGACAGATATGCAACGCCAATAGGAGAACTGAACTTTGTTACTGCAAAAACTCTTTCGTGGATTAATTGCCATTATCCTTGGAACCACAAGCAAAATTAAAACCATCAATTTTGAAAACATTCCCTTGGAAGGCAGTTGTATTCTGGTATCCAATCACCTGGGAAGATTAGATGCATTTTTAGTTTATCGTTTAGTCCCGCGTGCAGATATCATTCTTACTGTCGCTGAAAAATATCAAGAAGTGGCCTTCTTCCGATTGGCCGCAAAATCTTTAAACGCTCTCTTCATTGACCGTTTCAACGCTGATGTTCGATCCCTGCGAAGTGTATTGAGGCGCATAGAAGCTGGAGAACTTTATGTCATCGCCCCTGAGGGAACGCGTAGCAAAACCGAGTCATTGATCGAAGGCCAGGCCGGCGCAGCCTATATCGCCGCCAAAACGGGTGCAACTATAATTCCCGTAGCGCTGACTGGGACTGAGGACCGCATCGTTGTTAGCAATATAAAGAAATTACGCAGGTCGCCCATCCTCGTTCGAGTTGGTGAACCCTTTACGGTCTCGCCGCTTGACCGCAGCAATCGGGACGCCGATCTTAAATCCAAAACCGACGACATCATGTGTCGGATCGCAGTGCTTTTACCGGAGAAATATCGCGGCATTTATGCCGATCATCCTCGCTTGCAAGAGTTGATTGATCAAAATTGACAATTGAGAAGATTCAAACTTCTGAGTTCCCACGCTTCTTAAATTGCCACCCCCCCGCAGAGGCAAAAAGATCAGCCAGCAGCCACAAGGTCGTCACCTCGACCGAATCGGCATCGGGCTCGATGCCGCGCACCCAATAGTTGATCCAATTGGCCGCACGATACGCTATCATAGACATGGTTAGCCAGCCCAGTGTCGCTTTTTGCTGTGGGGCAGAAGATTCGCGCCAACGAGCAAACGCCACATAAACTATAATCGCATCAAGTAGAGGATAGCTGGCTCCTGTTAATATCCAGGAAAGATCATCGCCTGTTGCAGCTTGAAGAGGTCGCGCCAGGCCAAACCACAACACGCCTTCTGTCAGAAGCACAACAGCGACGACATTCAGAAAATTTCGAGATGGCTATGTTTTGGGGTACAACCATAAAACCGGCAATACAACGGCATAGCGCACAAAGTAGAGAATATCAATAATTGCGGGGATATCTTCATCGATATACATTTCCCAGACCCCCCAGAGAACGGTGGATAGCGTGCTCAATGTCCAGGCAAACGCCAGTAATCCCCAAAAGCGGCGCGCTTCACGATACTTGGCCGTCAACCACCACAAGAATCCAATCACGATCAGACTCACAAGAAAGGACATCCCATAGAAGACGGAATAAAATGTCTCAACCATTGGTATCCCTTTCAGCTACTTAACCTGAGTTGCGGCTAAAGAAAGTTACGATTTCCCTGAGCGGACACTGAGCTTGTCGAACGACCAAAGGTCGATTCGAAGTGAGAAATTGCGTTTCGACTTCGGCTTGCGCCTCCGCACAACGAGGAGTAACGGCAAACGCGACACAGGTTACGGCATATAAACCGGCAGCTCTTGAACCAAATACCCTTCTCCCGCTTCCAAAACAGTAAACTTAAAATGGGATTGCGCCGGAATACTGTCTTCGGAGTCGCCACAACATTCTCCAATGACTAACAATTCTCCATCGTCCCTTACAAACTCCACGGTAAATCGATAGCCATTGGGCAACTCTTCCGTAGAGATGAAATTGCTGATCTCAAGGCACATCAAGCCGTTCTGCTCGCAACCCAGTTGAAAGAGCGTGGCATGATCACTGGACACCACACTGGGATTCCACTCCTGCAGCACGTCATAACTTCCCCCATAAAAATGAGATGCCTCAAAGTAGCGTCCGGCGTGCAGCAATTTGAAATACTGCACTAATACTTGTCTGGCTAACTCCAAGTCGTTTTTTGGCGATTCGCCAATGCCACCGGGAGGTCCCGAACAAGCGACTAGGATCATTGCGAAGAGCAAAATCACGAATTGAACGAATTTATTGAATGTCGCGAATGATGAAACATTAGGGCAAATAACATTCGTGTCATTCGTGATATTCGTATTCATTCGTGTTGAAAATTTCAGGATGTTCTTTCTCATCACACTTGATCACTCATTCAGCAAGATCTCTTCGTACAACTCTATACGATTGCCATCTAGATCGCGTATCCAGGCATGGCGACCGCGCTCCCACTCCAGGATCTTCCCTTCAGTTTGGACATCCTTGGCCCGCAGCTGTTCCAGGAAACGATCAAGGTCGTCCACGCGCAGGTTGATGGTGAATCCCCTGCCTGAAGATGTTAATTGCTCTTCAACCTGGTTGATAGCGAAGACAGGATTCTCTCGGATCACCGAAGTGCCAATATCTCGCGTCAGGAAAACCCTATAATATCCCGTTCCATCAGGATGTGCTTCCATCCTAATCCCCAAAACTACTTGATACCATTCAGCAAGATTTTCGGCATCGTTGCTGTCGATGAAGACGCCCCCAATCCCTTTCACGCTCGCCATAGAATTCCTTTCCCAGTAGGGTTTCTATCTTTAGACTTCGGAAGTCTTTTATTTATTCCAGCGACAGAATTCCTGTCTAACCCAGGCAACCGGTTATAACGGTAACCTAATAGACTTCCGAAGTCTCATGGTGTTACGCTCTTGCTAATAATACAAGAATTCGCGTCGTCCAGTCAAATACCCGGTTGTTTTGTTTCCTCCAATTATCCGAGAGAGGCATATAGCTCAGATAATTTGGGCGGGGACCGAAGTCCCAATAACCCTCTTCATTCTTCTGGGACCAAATCCAGTCCAGGGCGTCACCAGCTACATGGATCCATTGAGGGAACAGTCTTGCCAGCATCTCTAGCGAAGCTAGCCAACGATCGAATTGTCCAGGCGCATGTACCGGTGGGTCTTCATTCAAAGGCACACCCAAATACATGATCCCCTCGGGCCTATTCCACAACCAACCCAACAGGATCCTCTCCAAATCTGAGGATAACATCCCTTCCACCGAACCCAGGATATTAAACGTATAACGATTGTCCAAAACCAGGTAGCTATCTTTTACACTTGCCCCGGTCAACGCTGCGTGTGCCCTGATTTCGTCAGCAGCATCATAGTTTCCTGACTGAAATGTCCTCTGAGTTATTTCCAACCAAAGGCGTCTATCTTGTTCTAGGGCGGCATGATGCGGGTGTATCCGTGAAAAAGTTGAGGCCAGGAATAAGCGCATCCCCAATCTCCATCGATCGTTCTTCTCGTGGCGATCGGGAAATTCCAGTCGACCCTCCATCACATTGATAATATATCTGGCCGCATTGCTGAGCGCGGGGTGTGCAGCATCCAATCCCAGGGCTAATGCTCTCTCCACTCCAACTTCGGTAGTGATGATCTTTTGCTTCGACGTCGAATCGCGGGAATGAAATTGACCCCAACTGCCATCAGTTTGCTGCTCACCTACAAGCATTCGAATTTGTTGGCTTTTACTCAACTCTTGTCTTGCCTGTATTAATGCTGGATCACTGGGATCCAAATTGAGTCCCTCGCGCAGGAGTCGCAAGCGGACGACCTCACCGGGATTCTCATCCAGCACTCTCGATGCGATGGCCTCAACCTCATATCTTGGAAGGATAGCTGAGTTCGTCATTATATAGAGCAAAATTACATTTTGGTTGTCAAATCCTGACGACGGAAAAACAACACAGAAATCAATATTAGGGCAGACCCAAGAAACAGCATGAAAAGAACCCCCTTTCCAGGATCAGCATAACCGAAATCCATCCAGCTGCGCGGTAGGCCAAATGAAGGATCAGGTGGAAAGAGCGCCTCCAGCATACCCAGGGCGTGATAGGTAAAGGTAAAGCGGAAGATATCCTTGATTCCAAAAACATCCGTTGACGATAATCCGCCCAAAATGAAATCACCGCTGAAGTAGCCTAAACCCGCCAGCATTCCCACCCAGGCGCTGCGGCCCAATACTAGGGCCAACATCACCACACTAACGGCGACAAACCCCACAAGACAGACTACACCTATCACTCCCACCGCCCGAAAATACAAATCGGAACCTGCACTCTCAGAAAGCGGAACATCACTGAGACGCAAGTGCACGACCGAAGATGCTAAAAGTGCGCCTCCCATATAGCAAATGCCATTTACCAAAGTGATCATCAAAGCCGCCATGACCTTGGATAGAATGAACTGATAACGCGCCACGCCTCGGGTAAGAACATTCGCGACAACGCCGAGTTCATAATCATTCCCCAATGCCATCACCGAAACGACAACCGAAATCAAGGCCACAAAGAGCACCATATCACCACCAAAAAGGAAAAAGGTAACTCGAGGAAATGTGGCATCACGTGGGGAAATCCAGGCCATATACAATTCCGCCAGAATGGGAATGACGAAAAGAAACCCCATCACCGCCCAAGTTATCGACTTGTCGCGTATCTTTAACAACTCTACCCCTGTTAAGCGCAGCAATATTTTTAATTTCTCCACTACATTGCTCCTAGCTTTCATAGGTGATATCGCGCCGATTGAGAATCCAAATCGCCCAAATCAAGAACAACATTGTGTAGCCTGCTAGGAACGCAGAGGCGCGCCAGGGCGAATCCGGTAACAAACTGACATCATTGATATGTGATGAAAAAAGTGATCCCCAACGAATAAATACCTCAGCGTTGTAGCCCAAAGAAACATTCAAAACTCTCGACTGGATTTCGAAGAGGCGCAAGGGCGCTGGTATCTCTCCGCCGCTGTTTCGGATTGAACTTAGGGGGATTAAAACCGCCGGCACAAACAGCATTGTCAGACGCTCAAAAGCATGAATTGCAATATTGACTCCTAGAGCCGGTCCAGCCTGACGCGCCAAGACCGCCCAAAAGAGTGAGACGGCCACAAAAGGCAGACAGCTTAGCCAAACAAGCGGCAGCACGATCAGCGATTCATCAAGATCAACGATTGATAAGGGATCTTGAGAAACCAATCCATGAATATTTGGCCCTGTCACAGCAGCCAAAATAGTGATCAACAGTAGAACCAAACCAACTGCGGCCCATAGCGCTATACAGCGCATCACTAAATAAGATGATCGCCGAATGCCGCGGGAGAGCAAGGAACGCAATGTCCGCCGAGAGAAATCTTCTCCACCCATCACAGCCGCAAAGAGGAGTACTACGAACCAACCAACGCCCGTGGACAATCGCAGAGCATAACCAATGAATGCTGGATAGTGCAATCCATGGCGCAGTTCTTCAGCTTCCTGCATATCGAGTTGGGTTTGAATTTTCTCCAGTGGGGTCATTTCGTTTGGGGCAGGAGCCACAGCCAACCTGGCTTCAAGCTCATCCAGACGATTTACTTTAGCTTTAACTTGCAACCCAAGAATAAGAATCCATACAACCAGGAGTACCCATGTAAGCCAATACCGGCAAATACGCAGCCATTCAGCAGAGATCATGCTAAGCATCAACGCCTTCTCTCTCGCTTGGATTATCCGTCAACTCCAGGAATACACTCTCGAGGCTGGAAATCACCGGGCGGACTTCATAGGGAAATATCCCTTCAGGGGCTAACACCGCCAACAAATCAGGAGCGCGATCGGGAGGGGCTTGGACTCGCAGCCAATCACCATCTCCCTCAATTCGGCTGATGGCACCCACCCAGTCTAATCTTGAAATCAATTCTTCAGCCTTGTTTATATTGGCTATACGCAATTCGATTCCGTAAGCCTGGCTGAGCAATTCCGATACATCGCCCTGGGCAATCACCCTACCCTTATCTAATATCAGCACTCTGTCGCAGACCTGTTCGACTTCATGGAGCAGATGGCTGGAAAGAAAGATTGTCTTACCCTTCTCTTCAGTCAAATGACGGATCAATATGCGCATTTCTTGCATCCCGGCAGGATCGAGACCGTTAGTAGGCTCATCCAACATCAGGAGTTTGGGATCACCCAACAAGGCCGAAGCCAAACCCAAGCGCTGGCGCATGCCCAATGAATAAGTACCAACTTTATCGCCACCACGCCTCTGCAATCCAACTATTTCGAGGAGAGATGGAATTTGTGCTTCGGCGCTGCCCCCCATGATGCGGGCAAAGACACGCAAATTATCAAACCCTGTCATGTAGGGATAGAAGGCTGGAGTTTCAACAATTGCTCCCACATGCCGCAGCGCGGAATTGAGGTCGCTGCGAATGTCATACCCCAATACATCGGCGCTCCCCGAGGTCGGCCTGACCAAACCTAACAGCATAGCGATAGTCGTGGTCTTACCAGCCCCATTAGGCCCCAAGAATCCAAACACCTCCCCAACTCTCACTTCAAAGCTGACTCCGTCAACCGCAGTCAGATTCTTATAACGCTTGGTGATGTCGTATGTCTGAATAGCAATTCCGTTTGAAGTCATCTGAGTGGTCACTCTCTATATAGTTCTTTTAACATCCGATATGCATGCAGTGTGACCCATTTAGACGGCTTTCCAATTTCATCCAAGGGAATGATCTTATCGATCCACATGCCCCCTTTGGGCCATTTCTCACAGGGCCATCGTCCGCTTCGATCTTGTTTTTCCATGACCAGGCTCAAACCTTCCTGGATGCGCTCGTCTTGGGGGTCCACATAAGGTGCGATCAACTGCAGCACCTCGAGGATATCCGAGTCCCATTGCCTGGGAAAGCCAAACTCGAACCACCGCTGGCTGGATTTCTCTTTTCCATAGCGGCTCAAATTGGACTGCAGAAATATTTCCACAGCTTTTTCGCGTGCCGCAATAACCCGGACATTCACCCAATCCTCAGGCAAATCCCGAAAAGCCCGCAGCACATCGGCGGTTGCCCAAAGGCAAGGAAACGGCCTGACTTTCGAAGGGCAGCACCACACTCCATCAGCCTCTTGGGAGTTCAGGATCCACTGGAAAAGGGCGCTGGTACGCGGGTCGTCTCGATAACCGTACAATATCATTTGACTGAGCAAATTTGCTCCATGACAGGGCAAATAAACATTACGCTCTTTGACCTCATAGAAATAAGCGCCATCTGCCTGCAAGCATCCTGCCATACAATATTCCATGGCCTTCTTGACGCCCCCATTCCCACGATACCCCAACCAAACAAACAACATCAAATACTTTTGCGTACTGTGGTGAGGCCGGGGATCAGACCCGAAATATCCATCTGGTTTTTGCCGCTTGAAGATTTTTCGGATTGCTCCCGATTCATTAATCTCACGACTTGAATTGACAACATCGGGATCATCGTCCGACTTATCTAGTAGCCAGCGCAGGGCAAAATAGCGCACATGAGGATTTGACTCTTCCAGCAGCCAATCCGTGGCATCCGCATTGAGATGAGATATCCAGGCGCTCATGATTCCTCCATATTATTTCTGTTATCAAACCGAAGCAGCAACAGGGCGACGAGCGACAATATCAGCAGCGGGATGTGCATTACACCTATCCACCAGAATCCAGGATTGAAGAAATGGGTCATATTGAATAACCCATACAACAATCCATTGAAGGCCGTCGCACGATATGCAAATGAATCAACCCGAGGGTAGATCAAGATGAGCAAGAATAAAAACACCGGTGTGGTGAAACAGAATGTCAGGCCACAGTCCGGTGATATCAGCAACCGCAGCGGGTTGAAATCGGGCAAAACCTGGTCGTTGTATGGCGCCCAATAAACCAACAACGCCAGTGGGAATAAGAAGTAACGCCAACGAGGCACACCCTCAAAGCTGGATTTCAACGTCCCGCGAATGGCAGCCACGATCCAAGCTATCCCCAGAAGTGCAGAAGCAATCAGCGATCCAGTGTGCACCACAAAACCATATTTCTCTGTATGCCCCATACCCTGAACAAACGCAATCACCAAGAAATTCACCCCCATAAAGGCAGCCAACACTCGCCCCATCTTTTCCCTATAAACAAACAGCAATACAACCAGTAACAAGATCCCAATGTGCAAAATCTGACCCAGCCATTGATAAGGTTCTGTTGCCACCATAAGGAGATTGATGATCACATCTTGCGTATCCTGGGGGGCGAAGGGTTTTTCCGTGTAGGGCGGGATCATACTGATGATGATCAAGGACAAATAAAGCAAGGCATATAGCCATTTGCGTCTTTTCGAATTATTGTGTTTCGTAGTGGTCATATCATGCAACCCGGTCCTTTCGATGTCGAACCAAAACATTCTTGGGGATTGGTAACTCCACAAATCCCCCATACTTTCGATAAAGCTCATGCGCATCCCGGGTCACCAACAACATACTTTTCAACCCCTGAAGTTCGGGATGAGCAACGATGCTTTCTATCAACCACTTCCCTAAGCTCAAACCGCGGAACTTTTCAAGGATGAAAACATCACACAGCCAGGCGAATGTAGCGAAATCGGTCACTACTCTGGCAAATCCCACCAGCTCACTCTCGCTATAAACGCCAAAACACAAGGAGTTTTCGATAGCCTTTTCAATCTGCGCATAGGGTCGACCCAAGGCCCAATACGAGTGCTGGCTTAAGAATTCGTGGATTACACCTAAATCTAGTTTTGAAATATCCGTGCTGATGGAAAATTCCCCACGCTGGTGTTCGATAATTTGCATGCACTCTCTCCTTGCTATGTCATTGCAAGCCCCTGTCGCCAAAAGCGTGCCTGTGGCAAGGGACGAAACAATCATCACATAGAGTAGGGGATTGCTTCAGTCGCTAATGCTCCTTCGCAATGACAGTAAAAGATAAGACTGTGATCTAACAATATTACACATCAACAATCCAATGGGTTGCCTTGGCTCGAGCTAAAACCTGTCTATCCTTATCAAATACCGTAGCTCTGAAATACAATTGCCGCGCGTCCCGCTCAAGCAATTCCGCTTCTACTACAATGAATTCCATCTCTGATGTAGCCGGACGGCTGTACTTCATTTCAAGATTTCGCGTGACGTTTGCAGGGGCGACCAGAAAACTTAGGGGGCCAATGGAGTTATCTGCCGCCGCGGCGATCATGCCCCCTTGCATGCTGCCAAAAGGATTGAGAAATTCGTCAAGCACAGGAAATCGCACCTTAATGGTTCCAGCTTCGAGATCGATAGCTAGGAACTCACCTTGCATGCTCAAAAATACAGGCGGTGGTACAAGGTATTTTCCATCCTGACCATCAACTTTTTGCATGATCATTTGCATTATGTCGCCGTGTACGCTCATAGCCATTAATAATGAAATTGCTTGACCCTATCATCGTTGAATAAGTTTTCCATCACCTGCTCATGACATTGCGGCGTTCCATCAGCTTTGATTACACAAACCATCTCATCACTCTCTTTAATCAATTTGTGACTCTTGACGGTCAAGCCGCACTCCCGAAACATGGTTTCTAGCTTCTTGAGTCTCGTGGGGTCAACATGGGCAATGACCTCATAGGTGCGCACTTCATGCACATTGTAGATCCATTCTTCAACGCGCGGAAAGACCCACAAGATCAGCATTGCCCCACCCAAGGCTGCGATGATGAGTGAATAGTAACCTCCGCCAATCCCCATCCCCATGGCTGCAGTAAGCCAGATGGTAGAAGCGGTCGTCAATCCCACAATTCGTTTCCCTTTCTCCAGTATCACGCCAGCGCACAAGAACCCCACTCCAGTGACCATATGCGCGGCAATCCGTACAGGCGATACTTCACCCCCCAATTTCAAAGAGAGTATTGTAAATATGGTTGACCCCATACAAATGAAAATGATGGTTCGAAATCCCGCCGCTCGATGCCGAAATTCTCGTTCAGCCCCGATCAAACCCCCAGCGATCACGGCGAAAAGAAGCTTGATCAAATCTTCTGGCAATATTTCCATAACATGCCTCCTAGCAGAACTGGCTCCCGCTCAGAGAAATATCGATATCCACTGCAAATATAATACCACTGCCCCTCTAAATCTGTTCACACCCCCCACTGTTAAGAAATAACCAATATCAGTCACGGCATCCGATTGTTAAAGAAAAATCGGGAACGGCACATGTTGGATCAACAATACCGCTCCCGAAGTTCTGGTCAACAAAATATTGCTATTCGGCCTTCTTAAGAACCGGAAGTCCGTTTTTACTCTCCACAACTTTGTAGCCTGCGGGAACCGCATCAAGCGAACCCTGATCTTTGACCTTTTTGGCAAAATAATATAAGGTCTGCTCTCTACCATTCTTCAGAGTTGTGGTCGTTGAGTGCAAAAAATAAGTCGAACCTTTAGAATTTGTGAAGCTGAATGCCATGATTGAACTCCTTTCGTTCGCTACCATTAATAGGAGTCAAATTATACCTAAGATTATCCGAATTGAAAGTCCGGAAACAGAAGAAGCACAGGGTAATACGATCCACCTCGAGGTTGGTTTTAAGAACCTTGTGCATTTACTACTCTTCGGCATAAAAAGAAAAGCCAATTGCCCCGGGACCCACATGCGTTCCAACCACCGGGCTAACCGTCGAGCGATGAACCATTGATGGCGCAAAACGCTGTTCGATCATATTGGCAACGATATCCCCTTCGTCAACACTGTCGATATCGACGATGGCCGCTTCCATCATGGATTTCCCACCCAGGCGTTCTTCCGCGATATCTAAAATTTGAGCGATAGCTTTACGTTTAGTGCGCGCCTGGGTCAATGGAGAAATTTGGCCATCGAGGAACTGCAAGATCGGCTTGACGTTCAAAGCTGTGCCCAATAGGCGCTTTGCTCCGCCAATGCGTCCACCTTTGTGCAGGTATTCCAATGTGTCCACCACAAAAAGGAAATGGACTCGCTCCCGCATCGATTCGGCTGCCTCCACAACGGCATCAACCGATTCGCCCATCACCGCGGCGCGCGCCGCAGCCAACACAGAGAATCCCAACCCCATCGAACTCGAGAGCGCATCTACCAGGCGGATCTCGCGATCGGGCATACGTGCGATTGCCTGGGTAGCGTTGTCGATGGTGCCGCTGATCTTCGACGAGACCAACACATTGACAATGGCGTCCGCGTCCTCAAGCACTTGCTCAAAAAAGTTTTCGAATTCTGTGACAGTGGGCTGGGAAGATGTGGGCAACGTTTTCGCTTGCCTGAGTCTTTTGTAAAAAGTTGCCGGATCAATATCCAGACCATCGCGAAAACTCTCTTCCTCCCACAAAAGCCAAAGGGGGATCACGGATACATTCAAGCCCACCAGGGAGCTCTCAGGAATATAAGCAGAACTATCAGTCACAATGGCAATTCTTTTCATCTTAACTCCGTTTCCTCAGGTAAATTTTGCTGATAATACTCTATCACAAATCCGCAAAGTTTGCGCATTTTTAGTACAAAAGTGGGATAAATTTTTTCGTTCGCTGCATGTATTTTTCGTATTCAGCGCCCCAATAATCGATGTTCTCAACCTCTTCTATCAAGGCGGTCTTATTGAGCGCGATGGTAGCAATTAGAGATAGAAGGATGCCAATCCAGGAAATATGTTTAAATAAAGCGCCCCAAGTCAAAAACAACAATGAGCTATAGAGGGGATGGCGAATATATCGATAGATACCCGTGGTCACCAATTGTGCCGTTTTCTCCAATTCTAAGAGGGCGGGATCATCCCTGGTTTCATCCGTCTTGCCACTGCGCAGCAACCTAAAACCTTGGACCAGCATATACAAAGAGAACAGCAGCAATATCCAGGCAATGATCTGATACCAACTGAGAGGATCAACGAACCAATAATCGATATTGATCAAGATCAAAGCGAGAATAGCTTCCCAGGCAAAGAAGCGGTAAAAACCATGCGCGCGGAAATCCCGCAGCGATTCTCGCGATATCCAGATGATATACATTGAAACAACAACGAAGAGGCTTATTTTTGCAAATGTTGCCAAAGTATCCCTCCCAGAACGTATTTTTCTCAAATAACTCTCTGAATGAGAAGCTAAACTTCTCGGAGAAGTTTAGCTTCTAGAAAACTCCTTAGGCTAAGATTTGCTCGTCCAAGATTCGTAATTCCTTTTTTCCTATGTAATGGTAGGTGAATAATTCTCCGTTGTAGACAATGCCAAAAATCCCATAAGGTGATGGCGACTTTGCGCGCACTTCAGCACTAGACTCGAGTTTCACCGCTTTGGTGCTGATACCTCTCTGCTCAAAGATCTCGCGTGCATGACTGACCGCGTTAGGGACATAGGGGCATTGATCGGCGTAAACCACGGTCATGCCGTCTCCAAATTTAGCACTCCGTTCACTCCAATCCTCAGGAAATGTCGGCAGCGGCCCATCGGAAAATCTTTTCACCAGCAGCTTGAACGAAGGGGGCGCCTCACCGATAAGGTCAAACCCTTTCTTTAGGAACACCTTTTCGTCCACCAGCCAGTTCCCCTTACTGCTAACCATGACAACGCCGAACTTGCCCATCTGGCGCGCATCCTCGAGGCAGGCATCGATCAATTGTGTCGCATAGCCCTTGCTTTTCCCTCTACCCACCGTCCATAAGCAATGAATCACCAGATAGCCAGGCGCATCAACTACCCTCCAGGTGAACTCACCTGGAATGTATTCGATAAAGGCCATCGAACGTTTCCCCTCATAGATGATCTTTATCTTGAGTCCCTCCTCCATGCGGGCTTTCAACCAAGTGAGTTTTTTCTGATAACCTTCAGATTTTGGTTTACTTTTATAGCAGAAGAATCCATCTTCATCAACAGTGACCATTCGAATCTCATCAGTCATAGATCACTCCACATTACGAACTAGGTAGTGTTGACATTTCATGAATTTGTAGGAGTGCAAAAACTTATAGTGCACTCATCCATTTCTGGAGAGGATTCCCCAAATGTCAACACGGCCTAGTTAATATCACCAAGATACACTTTATTCCTTTTACCTTTGCTATCCTTGAGAATTTCCTTTAATTCTTTTGGAAAGAAATTGTAGGTTTCGATATCTACCAATGGTATCCAACAAATACCAATTTGCCGGGCATCCATACCTAGGGGATTACCTATTTCGCTGTCATCGACGATCTCACATTGGAACATAATCTCGACTTGATGAAAGCCTGGCCTTTCCCCTGCAAATTCATGATTGGCTTCAATGTAATCCCGGATATAGAGCACATCGCTAGCCTTAACAACCACCCCCGCTTCTTCCATGCACTCGCGTTCAACGGTTTCGGCTAAGGATTCGCCTGATTTTTGGCCACCACCAGGAAGCAAGTAATAATCACCATCGATACCAATATGGTGCATGGCCAGCAAATTTCCATCCCTGACAATGATTGCTTTCGCGGATATTCTAACTTTTCTCTTCATAAAAAATGACGGTGCTGAACAAACACTCAACACCGTCATTATAAAACCTTTTTTGAATCTCTTGTTATTAGGCTGCGCTGCGATCGGCCAGGGGGCTAAGGCGCCAGCGGCCATATGCGGTGAAACCAACCAAAACTGCAAGTACAACATTGAAGGCAATATTCTGCACTTCGCCGCGTCCCAGGTGCCATACAATCGCCCCAAGCATCACCAAAGCCAATCCTGCTCCAGCCAATGGGGTGAGACGAGTTTGGATTTTGGTCAATCCTGGCAAGATCAAACCCAATCCGCCGAGGATCTCGGCCGCGCCACTGATCATGTGTAGCGTCGGTGTGAGTTCATACATCCAACTCATCTGGGCCGGTAGTCCTGGCGGAAGTGTGAAGTGAGTCACTCCGATAAACATAAAATAAACGCCTAGCAATACTTGTAAAATCCATAAAGCAATATTCATTATCCGTTCCTTTCTTTAATTTATTTAACCTAACATAACACATTTCGGACGATTAAGATGCGAATTCGATGTGTTCTCTTAAAAGGTAGGCGCCGTCACGAACCATGTCTCCAGCAACCCTTTTCCTTTGACTTCAACGGGTCCACGAGATTCAAACTGGTACTTGCCATCTAACAATTCTTTGGTCTCAGTTGTGATTTGAATTCGCCCTGGTATGCCATGAGACTCCATGCGCGCTGCCAGGTTGACCGCGTCACCCCAAACATCGTAGTGGAATTTTGACTTCCCGATGATGGCACCGATCACCGAACCGGAATTGATCCCGATTCGAAAATTGACTTCCAAGTTTTTCTCATTGCGAAATGTATCTAACTCTTTGGCCATTTCAATGGCTAACTGCACCATCACTTCGGCATGATCTTCACGAGAAATTGGGGCGCCAGCGACAGCCATATAGGCATCACCAATGGTGCGGATTTTTTCCACGCCGACATCATCAGCTAATCTATCAAAGCGGGTGAAGATATCATTGAGTAATGCAACTACTTCTTTTGCATCAGACCGCTCTGATAATGATGTAAACCCAACCATATCGGCAAACAGAATGGTGACTCCATCGTAGCGGTCTGCAATCTCCGTTTCGCCAGAGTGCAGCCTTTGAGCAATCGATTCTGGCAGCACATTCAGCAAAAGTTCCTCGGAGCGTGCTTTTTCGTCCTTCAACAGCGAACGAGCCGAATCACGTTGAGCGACGAAACTATTGACCATGATGAACAAGAAAGCGCCTACTGACATCAAATTCATCGCTCCAATAATCTCAGACAAAATCTGTGGTGGCTGATCAATCGTCGGTGTGAATCGAACTGCAATTGAAGTGACAACAATCACCAATGTGGAAAGAATCGCCACTCTACGGGCTTCGTTTCGTGGCCCAGATGCCAAAGCTGCAATTGGTGCCCACATGCTCCAAATCAGCAACATACCAGATGAAAGCACCCCGCCCATAGTTATTGTATAAATCCCTGGAGCAACAGCGAGCAGCACGGCATGCAACACCCGATACCAGGTAAATTTTTTGTTTAGTAGGAAAATCGGCAAAGAAACCGCGATGATTGCTGCATATGCAAACATCGCCAGCGCGCTGATTTTCGCTCCAAAAAGCCATATTATAATCCCAAATCCAGGCAAGTTAAAAATACCAAAGAATGTT
Source organism: uncultured Anaerolineales bacterium (assembly GCA_964560795.1). Taxonomy (GTDB): domain Bacteria; phylum Chloroflexota; class Anaerolineae; order Anaerolineales; family UBA11858; genus NIOZ-UU35. The sequence goes on from CAZLNX010000111.1 coordinate 16,781, forward strand.
GCCCCCGTAAGAAGTCGTTTCCACATAGCGACTTCATCAGAATCGGATTCAGTAATGCCTAAAGATGTGAACCTCGCATACCAATTTTTCATAACTACCTCTAAAGGGTCCAATAAATTACAAATAA
>CAZLNX010000112.1:0-16694 GCA_964560795.1 uncultured Anaerolineales bacterium
TTCAGGGATGTACATAACGATACATTCGAAGCAGCCGCAGGCGGTCATGGGATTCTCCATGATCGAGTACATGGAGACATCTTGTACCGCACCGTGCGAACCAACTTTTGCGTAATCCAGCGTGCCTGACCAATATCCGATCTCGGGATCGAGTAGTTTGCCTAATCCGATAGGCTGGTTGGGGCCAGTGGGGTTGATATTGTAGGAAGCCTTGCAATCCAACCAGTTGTAGGCACCGCACAGGCCCAAACGTTCGGGGCTGACGATACAAACATGATCTGGTGCGAAGGATTGGCAAAGGGTACAGGAGTAGAATTCGTCAACAGCCGTGTCAACCAGATCGGCCAGACGCTTATTGCGATAATCGTATGCTTCTCGGGCTATACCCAGCCATTCTTCAACTTTGTCAGGCTCGGTGTAGAGGGTGACACGTACTTTATCTAGTATTGCGCCAAATTCGGCGTGCAGGCGAGCATGCAAGATCTTGCCAAAGCCTTCCAGGTCGAAACCTTTTTCAACGGCTTCGCGGGAGATACGGATCCAGGCGATATCGCGCTGGCCGATGTGCTGCAGACCTGAGCCACCATTGATAAAGTAATGTATCTGGCGTTCGAGTACTGGCTCAAAGTCTTCCTGCATCTTGCGTCCAGCAACATCAACAACGATGCCTAAATCCATTGAACCTTGATCTTCAATTTCGTCAAAATTAGGTCCAACAACCTGGATTACGCCGTCGGTAACATCGTCCATATCCATCATGCGCAGGTATTCGAAGCAGCGTGAGTGTTTGCCGCCAAATTCGACTCGCATATCGGCTTTGCGGACAACTTCGCCTTCGAAGGCAGAGCCGTAGGGGATCGGAACGGGCACTTCGGTCATCTTGATCTTGACGCCGCGTACCTCGATGCATTTCTGCACCAGACGTTCGGCACGTTCGAGATCGTCGGCACCTTCGATTTGATCAAAGGGCATAGAGATGACGTGCTCGTAATCCGTGACTCCCGTAGGCAGGATTTCGGGGATGACCGTATCCGCAATGACAGGGAAGCCGAAGTTGATCGCTCCAGCTGCTGCCGCGTACTTGAGGTCATCAACCTCGCCCAAAGCCATCACGAAGGCAAAGACGCGTTTCTTGTTATAGAGCAAGATATCGCGGGCCTGACCGGCGTCAATACCACCGAAGGTCAGAGCCGAGCGGGTAGCGAAGCCTAGGGCATAGATGGCGCTGAGAGTGTCGGTGCCGAAGGGGATCGTGTAGGTGTCATATCCTAACTCGACGCCTTCTTCTTGAAGCTGGTGAATGATGCTGCGTCCGTTGACGTTGCCAGCCAGGAAGATCAAGATGCTGCGCTGCTGTAGCTCACGCACGATCTTGACGGCGACTTCGTTAGATTTGGCTGCCCCCACGATTGCTGCGAATCCAGGCATACGGCCATCGACCAAGGCAATCCCCCAGGAGCGGAGTTGGATGTCGTCGATGGGGCCGTTAAGGTGATTGGCTGGCCCGCCACCATTATCAAGTTCAGGGTAAGCCGTTCCGCCAGCTAATTCAATGCCAGGGAAAGGTTCGGGTTGTAAGCCATAAACGAAACGTACCGCTTCAATAACTTCGGCAGCCAGCAAGGTGGCCATACCACTATCCAGGGTTTCACCCAGATAGGGAGTCCATTTGCTTTCCGAAGGGATGGGATGAAGCAAGGCTCGGGCGTGATCTAGCGCTTCTTTGATCTGGCCCAAGGTGGTCACTTCCAGACCAGTCATACCGTAGATGGTTGGCAGGAAATAGGCCGTATTTGGGAATTCAACCTTGGTATCCGGGCCTTTCTCTTTCAATGCTCGGTCGAGCATCAGTTCTGCTTCCATCACTAAGGCATTGGAGCCACGAATGGCACGCGTTGCAATATATTTTGACATGTGGTTCCTCCTAATCTGCCGCTTCGCCGTAGATTGCTTCTCGGCGCTCTGCCAGGGGCAGTTCTTCCAATTCGAGCATGCGGGCATCTCCGCTCTCGCCGAAGCGATCAGGATCGTATTCGGGCAAGCCAAGATCAGCTCGTTTTTTATCGATATGTTCGAGGGTGGCTTTGATCATCTCGTCGGGATCGGGGATGAACTCCAGCTTGCCGCCGTAGATTTCTTCCCAGCCCTCACTGATGTAGTTCAAAACCAGGTCGCTGTCAGAGACTTTGTCGGGCATACCGCTGATGGGGGATGCGCCGCCAAAGATGACGTATGCACCCGAAGCCACACAGTAGGTGGCGATGGCCAGGGCCTTCTCAGACATCCACTCAGGAGCCAAGCCTACAGCAGGGATCTGGTCGATATCATCGCCCAGACCGCCCTCTTCGACCATTTGAGTCAGCACAGTCAAGATGCGGGTGTTGTCAACGCAAGAGCCCATGTGCAGAACCGGCGGGATGCCAACGGCTTCACAGATTTCCTGCAAGCCAGGGCCGACTTTTTCAAGACCAGCCTCACCAAGCAGCAAGCCCAACTTGGCAGCGGCGATAGCACCACAGCCAGTTTCAACAACAAGCACATCTTGTTTGAGCAGCTCTTGAGTCACATAGGTGTGGATCCAGTCTTGCTGAGTGCGGGGGTTGTTGCAGCCTACGATGGCGGCAACGCCGCGGATACGCCCAGACATGATGGCATCATTGAGCGGTCGGAAAGAAGACCGGTATGAACCACCCAGCATGTAGTTGATGTACTCGTGGGAGAAGCCGGGGATTAGGTCTTCTTTATCAGTTGGAATTTGGGTCTTGCCACGGTTCTTGTAGTTATCGATGGATTCTTTGAGGATTGTCTTGGCGATAGTCAGCGCTTTGTGCTCATCGAACTCGATGTGGGTAGCACCTTTCACCTTAACCTTGGGGGATGTTGTAATAACCTTGGTGTGGAAGTTGTCTGCTAGGCTCACTAATGCCTGCATGATGCACTGCACATCGACGACCATGGCTTCAACAGCGCCGGTCAGGATAGAAAGTTCCTGGTGTAGGAAGTTACCGGCAGCAGGAATACCCTGGCGCATGAGGATTTCGTTAGCCGTGCAGCAGATACCGGATAGCTGCACGCCCTTAGCACCAGCTTTCTTGGCATACTCAATGATCTCAGGATCTTGTGAAGCAGCCACAATCATCTGGCTTAGGGTGGGCTCATGTCCATGCACAACAACGTTGACCATGTCTTCTTTCAAAACACCCAGGTTAGCCTGGCCCAAAATGGGGGCCGGCGTCCCGAAGAGAATGTCAGAAACGTCGGTGGCAATCATCGAGCCAGCCCAGCCATCAGCTAAACCGGTGCGGATTGCGTGATTGAGAATATGTTCGTAGTCCTGATCATCACCGATATGTGTACGGTGCAGAGCCTCAACGACTTCTCGGTCAATGCCGCGCGGCACAACGTTCTGCTCACGCCAGATCTTTTGACGCTTCTCAGGAGCTCGAACAACCGGGACAACTTCGCCGGTCTGCTGTCCAAATTGAGAGATATACAAGTCTGCTAGTTCGTCAGCGATATCCTCAGGAGAGCGACCTTCGATTTCGATGTCATAGTGTGCGGCTACATTGCGTAGTTTTGCAACATCGCGGATGTAGTAGCCCTCGGCTTCGCCATTGGCGGCAGCTTTAAGGGTGAACGCCATATCTCGCCCGTGGTCAGAGTGGGCTGCACCACCCGCTGCGATGGCACGTACCAGATTGCGGGCCTGGATGGTATCAATGGTGGCACCACAAACACCGGTCTGTCCGTCTTTGGTCAGGCGGCAGGGGCCCATACCACATAGTTTGCAGCACATACCCGCGCCACCAATATTACAAGGTGACATCTCGTCCGCACGGTCAAAGGCTGTTTTAATGCCCAATTCCTCGGCTCGGATAATCATCTCTTGTGCTGCGGGATCAGCGCTTCGTTCTTGGGGGGTTCGCATTTTCTTTGCCATGGATTACTCCTCGTCCATACCTTTAATAGGTTCCATGCCTGGGCAGGGCCAAAGGGCGCGACCTGCGTGCTCTAACCCTTGTCCAAAACTGACCACATTATTGGTTTGGGCATAAGCTTCTGTGTGTCGGAAGTATGAGCCCTCTCCATTGGCCTCATTGGCCGGTATGTCAGTTTCTTCTGGGATGGGCAGTTCGCCAATATAGCCAGCTTCTTCTAATTTGGCGACAATTTCTGCCTTTTTGAGTTTCTTGGAATTGTAGGTGACCTCAGCAGCACGGAAACCGCTGCTGGCATACACCTCTTCTACGCCTTCTAAGTCAAGCAGTATGCGCCTGACTTCAGAGACATGATGATCACCATACATAGCCGGTAGATCAATCGTTGTAACAGTCATAGGAACTCCTCCTTATTATGGTGTGATAAAGATTGTTACATTTTTGTATTTTTAAAGGATGCAGGTTTTAAGCAAAAAAGCAGATCCAGACGCGTTTAGAACGCTCCTGTTCTGCTTTCTTTAGAAAATAACGAAAATGCTCGATCGTAGTCTATACGTGAGCCGCTTCTCATGGAAAGATTTCACTCCCAATGCTCTATTGTGATTTTAGTTACAATATGCTAATAAACCTACGAACTCCGATGTTAGTATAAGAAAATAGTATGCATATCGTCAGTATGTACTATCACAAAACCAGAGGATATTTGTCATAAATGTAAAGTTATTAAAATACACCTAAAATATGACTGATTTTGAACCCTAGATAATAAATACATTCACGTTGTCGATCATTTCAGCCATGATAGAATCAACCTGAAATCGGACATTCTTTGTAACCTTTCAGATAGGAAAGCATCTAAATGGATAACCAGGCACGAACAGAAGAAGATTTTTCACTAGAAGCACTTCAAAAAGGAGACTCAGCTGAATTCGCACGGGTTGTGGAGGCCTACTCAGGTTATATCTATCGTTTAGCGATAAAGATGCTCCAAAACCCACAAGATGCTGAGGACATCCTGCAAGAGACTTTCATCAAAGCTTATAAGGCCTTCCCAAAATTTGATGGCAGGTCGAAGATCTCTACCTGGTTGTATCGCATCGCTACCAACGAAGCCTTGATGTTCTTGCGCAAGAAGCGCCCAGATACAATTTCGGTGGAAGTACCTCATGAAGATGATGTTGATGATGATCTGAAACCCGTACAAATCGTAGATTGGTGCTGCCTACCCGAAGATGAGTTAATGTCTGATGAGGCCAAGAAATACCTCGATGAAAGTGTCGATCAACTTCCCGAAAATCTAAAAATGACTTTCATTTTGCGAGATATCGAGGGCCTATCTACCAGAGAGACTGCAGAAGTCTTAGAAGTCAGTGAAACCGCTGTAAAAACTCGTTTGCACAGGGCGCGGTTGCAATTACGTGAAATCTTGACTTCCTATTACAAAGAGCGTTTACCGGAAGCAATGTGAGAAAATGATATGAACGATCACAAACATGATGAGAATTGCCACCATTTCCTAGATTCGCTGTCCGACTATGTCGATGGCGAATTGAAAGCAGAACTTTGTCAGGAACTTGAGCGCCACATGGCTGACTGTGACGACTGTCAAATTGTTGTCGATACGCTCAAGAAAACGGTATCCCTGTACAAAGAAGCAACAGAGGAACCTGCCATCCCCTCCGACGTGCGCGTAAGGCTATTCCGCCGACTAAAACTAGATGATTATCTGGGTGAGCATCAAAAAGAAACCGCTGAATAATCTCAAACGTATGAACGTAGTTAATCGTCCTTAGCTGAATGCTTAGGACGATTGTTCATTAAGGTAACCTTTTGGCACTCTCGCGCATCTAAGTGGATGAAATTAATCATTTTGGAGAAATATGATGGCGAAAACTGAAACAAAGAAGAAACAACCCCGTGTGATCATGTTTACCACGCCTACCTGCTCATATTGTAAAACGGCAAAACAGTATTTCAGACAGCAAGGCGTACGGTTTAAAACCGTTGACGTTTCCCGTGATCAGACTGCGGCGCGTGATATGGTTCGACGCAGCGGTCAGCAGGGTGTACCGCAAATTCTGATCGGCAACAAAATCGTAGTCGGTTTTGACCGTCCAAAAATCGACAAGTTATTGCACTTACGTTAGTTATCAGCCCAAATTTAGGGAACTCGTTTTTGTGAACTTCCCTCTGCTACAATTAGTTATTGATATACCAATAATGCGGAGAGGTAGTTCTTTATGGCAGACAATTCAGAGTATCAGTATGGGGAGCAGTGGAAGCGTAAGCCCCGTTTCGGCTGGAAACAAGCCCTAACCGGTATTGGCATTCTGCTAGTTATTATCACTGTTTCGAATGTGGTAAAACAGTATCAGCTGGCCAATCCAGAAGCGCCCACCCCTACCATTGCTTACATCGAATATGGTTCTCGTCGGATCGTTTCCGTGATCCCACAAGAAGTGAATTATCCCGCCCCCGAGCTTACTCTCACCAAACTTAATGGTGAAAAGGTAACCCTTGCCGATTATGATGACAAAATCATCTTGCTCAACACCTGGGCTACATGGTGCCCAGGCTGTGAGGCCGAGATGCCCGAATTACAAGCCTTTGCACAAGAACACGCTCAGGATGGTTTCCTAATCCTTGGGGTCAATGCCGAAGAGAATGCAGCCGAAATCAACCCCTTCACTGAAAAAATGGAGCTGACATTTCCAATCTTATTGGATGCGAAAAAAGATGTTTACCGATTATTCAAGAGCAATCATATCCCAAGTTCATACGTCATCGACCGCACGGGTACGGTGCGGCTGGCCTGGCACGGCCCAGTCAGCCTCGAAGTGATGGAGATCTATGTGACACCTCTGCTGAGGGAATAATACTTAATCTATGACCCATTCAAAACCGAGAAGAAAAAATAATGCCCTCCCGCTGATATTTGCGGGAGCAGGATTGATCCTATTTGCTATCGCGGGGATATTTTGGGGGAAGCAATCCCAAGAGGTTTCAGCCTCGAGTTCTGGTGAGACCATCTCTGTAGTTCCAGTGGCGGTTGATTACCTGGCACCTGAGTTGGTTCTGACTGATTTGAGCGGTGTACCTGTCTCCTTAGCGGATTATCGCGGCCAGGTTGTCCTGGTCAACAATTGGGCTACCTGGTGCCCACCCTGTCGCGCCGAAATGCCCGAGTTAGAAGCGTATTATCAGGCACACAAAGACCAAGATTTCACCTTAATCGGCATCAGTGCCGGCGATACCCAAGCTCAAGTAGAAAGCTTCGTAGGAGAATATGGCTTATCCTTCCCCATGTGGATCGATCTCGAAAGCGTGGCCTTAAGTGCATTCAGGAATAATAGCCTGCCTAGCTCTTATGTGATCGATAAAACCGGCACAGTGCGCCTGGCCTGGTCAGGGGCGATTAGTTTAGCGATGCTCGAGAAACATGTAACGCCATTGTTGAATCAATAACATTCAAACCTTTAGGGTTTGCGAAACCCTAAAGGTTTAGTTTTAATTTTTCGGAGGAAAAATGGACGCAAAAGTAACCTGGGGTGGACAATTAACATTTACTGGAACAGCAGAAACTGGTTTTGAAGTTCCATTAGGCGCGCACCCCAATGTCGGCGGTGATAACGACGGATTCCGCCCAATGGAATTAATGGCCATCAGCCTGGCAGGCTGCACCGCCATGGATGTGATTTCGATCATCCAAAAGAAACGCCAGGAAGTGACGGGGTATGAAGTCAAGGTACACACCGAAAGCGCACATGAATACCCCAGAGTCTTCACTGAAGCAACTATTGAATATCATGTCACCGGGATAGATGTCGATGAGAAAGCCGTCGTGCGTGCCATCGAACTATCAGCTGTGCGCTACTGCCCGGCGCAAGCCATGTTGAGCAAAGTATTTCCAATCGCCCTGAAGTATTTTATCTACGAAGAGGGCGGCAAGTTAGTGGTTAGTGGAGAACATTCTGTAGACAGTGATCTGTAAACAGTAATAGCTTGGTATCAAATCGAGCCCTGATCTTTCATAAAGATCAGGGCTATTTTTCTGGTATAAATGAATTGCTTCTACGACTACAGCAAAAGGATTCTACATGGAAAACATCTATTCAAAACTCGCGGGTGTAACCCGTCAAAATCCTGACGGTTCTGATCGTCAGGAAATCATCGAAGCGCTGGCCTATAACGGACAGCCGCTTTTCTTGTTTCGAGAACCCAACCAGTACAGCTATAACAATATCGGTGTGTATGTTGCTTTCCAAATTGGTTATGTAAACCCTGAGTTGGCCGATGAATTGGCTCCGCTGATTGATGAGGGCGTGCCCATCGAGGCGCAAATCACCGATATCACCGGCGGCACAGAAGATAAGCCCACCCAGGGGGTCAATGTGGCGTTTACGATCTTTGAGTAATGAATCAATATTTTGTGTCATACTGAGCCGCCAAAGGCGAGCGAAGCATCCCTAACAATTCGGTATTAGAGATTCTTCGCCTCTCGCCAAGTTTCCCTTGGCTCATCGGCTCAGAATGACAATTAGTTGGTCACTAGAATTATAAGAAGAAAATGACTCAAAAAACTGTCCGCGTCGCTGTCGTCCAGGCAGCCCCCAAACTCTTTGATCGTCAAGCCACGCTAGAAAAATCACTGGAACTGATCCACGAAACAGCTGAGAATGGAGCCCAATTGGTGCTCTTCCCCGAGGCTTTTATCCCTGCCTATCCTCGAGGTTTGAGCTTCGGTACAGTGGTAGGGCATCGCAAACCCAAAGGACGCGATCTCTGGCAGTTCTATTGGGAGAATTGCATTGATGTACCCGGACCCGAAACGCTACGTTTGGGCGAAGCTGCCCGTGAAGCTAGTATCTATCTGGCGATGGGCGTGGTCGAGCGCGATAGCCAATACAGCAAGGGCACCCTCTACTGCACCACCCTGTATTTCGGGCCTGATGGTTCGCTGCTAGGAAAGCACCGCAAACTCAAACCCACCGCCGCCGAACGCCTAATTTGGGGCGAAGGCGATGGCTCCACGCTGACTGCGATAGATACCGAATTTGGGAAAATCGGCGGCTTGATCTGCTGGGAGAACTATATGCCATTAGCGCGCATGGCTATGTATGCCAAAGGCGTCGAGATTTACCTGGCTCCCACCGCGGATAGCCGCGATAGCTGGCAAGCCACCCTGCGCCATATCGCCTGCGAGGGGCGCTGCTTCGTGTTGGGCTGCAATCAGTTTGTCACCAAGAATATGTATCCCCCAGATTTGCCCGGTATCGAAGAACTGGCTGATCAACCGGAGATCATGTGCCGCGGCGGAAGTGCCATCATTTCACCCTTGGGAGATGTCATCGCCGGCCCGCTCTATGATGAAGAAGGGATTTTATTCGCAGAGTTAGACATGGCCGAAGTGGCGCGCGGCAAATTTGACTTTGATGTGGTTGGGCATTACGCCCGTCCGGATGTTTTCCAATTGATCATCAATGAGGAGCCGCGTCTCCCTATTAAATGAGTGTACGTTTAGCCGTACCAATGCCGTTGCCAGCGAGCCAACACCCACAAGACAACAAACCCAAGTCCGCTACCCACGACGATAAATGCTGTGGGCAGGCTGTGGAAATCTGACATCAAGCCAACGACAGGGCCCAGTGCGGCTAACATGAAGCGGAATATCAGCGAATCTACGGAGAGGATTGTGGCTCTGACAGAGCCGGGGGTTTGCCGCAGAATGGTGTTCTCCATGAGAGGAGTGGTAACGGCACCGGCGAATCCACTCAAAGCAAAAAGCACTATTCCCAAAACTGAGTTGAAAGCACCCAAAGCAATAATTCCTACGAAAATAGCAACGGGGGCCAATCGAAGCCACCCCCACTCTCCAAAGCGCTTCAAAATGCGGTCGGCGCTGAGGGCACCAAAAAACTGAGCGAGGCGTAACCCCAAAGCGATCACACCCAATGCGACAATAGGCAAACCGATGGCAATGGCATAGGGCTGCATGAATGTCACCCCTATCGCGCTGCTAGCCAAAGGAAGCAGGCTGGAATAGAGCAAGGTATAACGCAATCCAGGGCGCTGGCGGATAGCACCAAAAGTGACTCGCAGAGTTCCCCAATACGTCAAGTTTTCGCCTGTATCAGAATCGGGCTCACGCGGCGGCTCTTTGAGCAGAATAACCATAAATGTGGCAATCAACATTGCCCCAGCAGTAATGATGAACGTCGCCACCAGGCTAATCTCCCCAACAATTCCACCCAAAACGCTGCTCACTGCAATCGACACCAGCACCATGGCCTGCAATCGTCCACGATATTTTGGATATTGATCTTCTTTCCCTAATTCTCGCAACGTATCATAAAGCAGAGCCAATTCCGCTCCAGATATAAAGGTTATGCCGATTGCCCAAAGTGAGTTGGCCACTAATACAAGGGGATACACTGGTGCTAAGGCAAACAGCACAATCGATCCAGTCGCAATGACCATACCAATCAACTGAGACTGCTTGCGCCCCCAGGTATCAGCTACAGCCCCAGTGGGCACTTCAGTCAGTGCCATGGTGATCCAGAAAGCTGAATCATTGAGCGTCACCTCGGTCATGCTCAGGCCGAATTTACCGCGGATGTAGATCACCCACACCGGCAAGAAAAGCATGAAATTGTATAGCACCCGGTAGGCGAAGAAAATGGGGATGTTGCTTTCGTAAGATGGGGTGAATACGCGTCTGATTGATGGCATAATTCTATTGAAGCCCCGGTGCCCTTGCAATGGGGTTGGGAAACAGATGAGGTAACACACTGACACGCTTGTGTCAGTGTGGCGATGCGGCTTATTTGACTTCGCCTGCTCGCTCACGCCCTTTTGCACAAAACTCCGGGGGGGAGTGATACCCAGTCCGGAGTTTTTGTGACTTGTTTGGGCTTTACTGCCCCAGCATTTTTTCTTTTAGAGGTAGTGTTAGCTCTATGGCAACCGCACTTCGATGTCAACAGAAAGGAGATCGCTAATATCGCTCAATTTGTCGCGCAATTGTTGCAGAGTCACATCCGGCGGAGCCTGAATAGTGGTGTACATTGAGAACAGCGGTGTGCCAGTAACTGGCGCACGTGTGATATGTGTCTCCATTGATTCGACCTGAATGTTTTCTTCAGCCAGATATTCGGCTACACGGTGCACAATACCTTCATGGTCGGCGCCGATAACGGAGATTTCGTATGGTACGAAACCCTCGAATACCTTGAGTCTGCTTAGGTCTGTTGGCCTGACCAAAATAATGAATCCATCCTTTTCGAGAGCTGACAGCCCGGTTGTGAGTTCGCTCTTTGACTCAGCAAGCAGCGAGATCAACATAATCGCGGCAAATTCTCCGCCTAAGCGCGCCATGCGACTCTCTTCAATATTACCGCTGTGTGATGTGATCACATCGGTGATTTTAGCAACAATACCTCTTTTATCAGGGCCAATAATAGAAACAACCATATATTCTTTTGCCATTTAAATTTCCTCGACTTTACGTGTAATGATGCCAAAATAAATTGGTGTATTTTACCTCTTTTTCGGAAATCCATCTGACAACATTTGCGCGGGGCGAGATTTCAGATGTGCGCCAAAAATAGACTGAACAGCCGGGAAATTTGTCATCGCCTTGCGCGCCTTTGGCGTTCCGAACGAAGTTTAGCGGAGTGAGGAATCCCTGATAAAGAGCGAATTTTAAATTCAAGTTGATGATCAGGAATTCCTCACCGCCTTCGGCGTCGGGGTTCGGAATGACTTACGGAGGTATTTTTCAATAGTTTCCCCCCAAAACTGAAGCGCACCCTTTGCGCGTGCACGCGTGCAACCCTAGATAGTATTGTGGATTAACTGGACGCACCTTCTGAGGTTTCATCATGATCGGGCAGGATATCCTCAGCATTGCGGATATAAGGCAGAAAGAAGCCCGTAATCCCAACCACGGCAACAGCAATGCCGACGAAAGATATCATCAATGACATGCCTGAGCCGGGACCGGTGCCAAAGATCGGACCGAAAATCGTGGCAAAGCCCGTTGAGCTTTGCATGGCTGGCTCCATGACAAAATCTGCCAGCGTACCACCGATGATCGGGGATATGGGCTGCGTAAACCAAGCAATCAACCTGCGGGCTGAGAAAACTCGCCCCTGAAGATCGGGTGCGACCTTGGCTTGCCACAATGCCTGGTTCGATGTATTGACCAGGGGGATCATCAATGAAAATAGGACGCTGAAGGTGATCCACAACGGCAAGCCGGTGACCGCCCCAAAGGCAGCAAAGGATAATCCGCTGAGTATCCAGCCTAATAACACGCCGTTGACGCGACGCTTGAATCCACCCCAGGCACTCATGATGATGCCGCCTGCGATACCTCCAATCGCCCCGGCAGTCTGGACAGAGCCGAAGATAAGGCTGTTCTGATCCGTGCGTGCCAGGAGCATCGGTGCGAAAACGGTGAAACCAATGGTGGCAAATAAATTGCCAAAGAAGAATATCATCTGCAAGCCAAGCAAGCTGGGGCGCTCAAAGATATACTTGAAACCATACAAGCCTTCTTGCCAAAGATTGCCTTCAGCTTTTTGGCCTTCGGCAGTCTTGTCAGGCTGGGGAACGAAAACAATCAACAGAGCGCCGATAGCCAGGAAAAATGTAACCAGATCGATCAGCATAATCAGGGCAAAGCTGTCGAAAGGGCCTGGTATTGTCAGTGCTAATACTGCTCCGGCCAATAAAGGAGCCAACACCCCAGGCCCGGCATCGACCAGGGACATCATGCCGTTGGCGCGCCCATATTGTTCTTTAGGCACCATGGTGGTTATGGCTGCAGAATAAGCCGGCCATTGGAAGGTGTTCCCCAGGCCATTGATTACCGCGGCAACGTAGAGATGCCAGAATTCCAGTAACCCAGTAGCGTAGAGGATTAGGATGCCCGTAGTGGCCAGTACCGCCCCCAGATCACTAACCATCATCATCATCTTGCGGTTATAGCGATCTACCATGGCACCCGCAATGGGGGAGAGCAGCAGGAAGGGAGTGATGAAAGCCACCTGCATGAAGGCCATAGCAGTGGCGCTCTCGGTCTGTTTATACATCCACAAGGTCATACCGAAATTAGTCATCATCGAAGCCAGCACCGAGATGATCTGCCCTAGCCAAACAATGGTAAAGCCAGGCATTCCTCTAAGCAATTTTGTATCCGTCATGATTTCTCCAGGTTATGGGATGGTTATCCCGAATAGTAATCCGTTCATTCAGATTGTTTACTGAGTTCTTCTCCAGGACGTAATTCTTTTTCATAGAGGGCAAACTCTCGCGCAACTTGCATACCTGCCTTTTCGTAAAGACGCGTCGCGCCGCTCAAGTTTTCAGAGTCCACACCAAGGCCAACGCGCTTATAGCCACGTTGCAGAAATTCCCCAAAAGCATAGTGCAAAAGAGCTAAGCCTAAACCCTGCCGACGCCAAGGGCGGCGTACCCCCAACACATCAACAACCCCTGTCTCTTTATCCGGTCCGAGATGCGTACTGCACAAAGCGAAACCTGTAATTTCATCTCCATCCATGGCGAGTATCCATAAAGATGAGTCGAAATTTTCGTCGTTCTCATGGGAGTGTCTGATGCGTTCGATGCGCTCTTTATCACCGGACCGATCAATATAACCCCAATGATCTTCGAAGGCTTCGTCGTTTGCACGCAAGATAGCTTCTAGATCAGTGAATTCCTTATAGGAAGTGATATTTACCCCGTTTGGCCAAACAGGCTCAGGTGGGGCATCAGCCAAATCTTTCATCATGAACCATGAGTAGCGGATTGTTGACAATCCCGATTTCTCTAGGAGATTGATAGTTGGAGGATGAGATGGGGATGTCTGCACGTGCATAGATACACGGGCGTTATCGGGGCAGCGGTCAATTGCCTGCATGGCACGCTTTTCACCCCATTGGAGCAAATAACTCCCCAACCCCTGGCCTTCATATCCGCTGCGGACGCAGCCAAAGAAGTTAGGATGGATGGGTGGCGAACCTAAGTCGATAACCAGACCACTGGCAACAACTTCCTTCTCAGGTGATAGAACCAACAATGTGGATGATTCCGAATCGAACCCTGGGGTGGAGAAAATCCTTTGGAAGCTCTCCAGCGTAAATTTGGCGATGCCTGTCAACTTTTCCCAATACTCAGTGAAAACCTCGTAAAACGCCTCGATATCATCCTTGGTGGCAGGGCGTTTGGTGTATTTTTCGGGTAGTGGGATCATGAGATAGCGCTCCTCTTTAGGCTTAAGTAAGGTAAGTTAATCTGCGGCAACAGGAACATCCTTAAAATCGAGATCCTGGGCACCTACTTCAGAATCATGTGCATTACCCGCATCTTCGCTCTCATCCGCCTCGTCGGCGTCGTCAGCGATGTGATCCGGCAACTCTTCCTCCACTAATCGCAAACGGGGGTAGGCATAGGCAACAAATGAAATAATAAAAACGAACAATCCCATCAATATGAGTAATAGGCCTGTGCCGCGACTTGGACCAACGCCGATAACCTTGCCAACTGTTGGGGCAAGACGGCCGCCTTCATTCATAAGGGGTTGGAATACCCGGTCTACTAGAGGGCCAGCCAGAATAAGAGAAAGGGGTTGCGTGAACTGAGCAAGCATACGTCGTGCAGCAAATACTCTGCCTTGGACATCGGGAGCCGTTTTGCTCTGCCAGAGTGCCTGACTTGAGCCATTCAGTATCGGCATGAACAGCATCATTATGAATCCACTGACGCCAATAAGAACTAAAGATGGTCGCAAACCCATAACAATTGTAGAAAGGCCCATGGCTGCACCAGGTATCAAAATACCTAAGATGCGTTTTTTAGGACCGCCCCAAGCGCTCATGATCAAAGTGCCAGCCAACATTCCTAATCCAACAATGGAGAAAACCAATCCCATGGTATCAGGTTCCGATAGATCTAACATCATTGGTACTAATAGGGGGCCAAAGAAGCCAGATGCAAAGTTTATAGCGGCAAAGTAAAACAGTAAGGACAGCAAACCGCGGCGGGCTGATATGTATTTCCAGCCAAAGGCAGCTTCTTGTAATAATGAACCTTTGCCCTCTTTGCCTTCTTCTGTCACTTCAGGTTTGGGTACTCGTATAACCAACAATGTGAGAACTGCAAAGCCAAAGGTAATGAAGTCGATCAGGATGATGCTGTAAAGTCCGGCAGATACAAACAGGGCGCCGGCTACAACAGGGGAGATCAATTGCGAGATCGCCTCGCCAATTTGAACCATACCACTGGCGCGCCCGAGATGTTTCTTGGGAACCAGCAAGGTTGTGGCGGCAGAATAAGCAGGCCATTGGAAAGCGCTAAATCCAGCAATGAATGCGGTTGCAACGTAGATATGCCAAATTTCTAAGTTCCCGGATGAATGTAGCAACCAGATCACGAGCGTACTCAGCCCTGCGCCGGTATCACTGAGGATCATCGCCCAGCGGCGATCCCAGCGGTCGACCAGGGCGCCCGCTAAAGGCGATACCAGCAAGGTAGGTAGTGTATATGCCAGTATATTCATGGCAAAGAGGGTTGTGGATCCTGTTTTTTCGTAAATCCACACCCCCATTGCAAAGCCAGTCAGGCCTGACCCCAACGTAGAGATTAATTGTCCAAACCAAATTACAGAGAAAATACGCATACCGCCCACAACGGCTTGTTGTTTTTGCATGATCATTTCCTTGATACTCGTAAAACTCTGCCTGAAAAAAGGCGCACAGGTTATCATCCTGTGCGCGCATTCCATGGAAGAGTACTACTAACTTGTATTATGCGTTCAATTTGTCCAGCGCATCGTCAACAGAAAGTTCACCCCGCTCGATTTCTTCCAATACATCCATGCGGGAAGCTTTTCGATGGTGATGAACCCCTACCGGACTGGCAACATGGACTGTTTGGGGCTTATCGTCCTCTGAAGTCAAAATTTTCAGAGAACCCGAAACGCTTTTGTATACGATCTCGGGGCCACCACCTTGGATCTCAGCAAGACCGCGCGGCCCGTATCGACGATCTTTGGAGATCGGCAAGGATGTTTGTAAGCGCCCGCTAACGCTTTTTGTTCTGGCAACACAACCGGTTTCTTCAGGAACAATCATCGTCACGTTACCAGAAACCCCTTTGAATACATACGGCCCATCTATTAGTGGGGTTTGGACAATTGCACTTCCGCTGACCGTCGAAATATCCATTTCAGGGATGTGCGACTCCATCACTCGAATCTTTCCAGAGACTGTCCCCCCATCGAGAATACCAGATAGATTCTGAACCTTAATCGCACCGCTGACGCTCACTGCTTTCGTGAGACCCGATAAATCAGAAATTTCAAGTGCCCCGCTAACCGTATTGAGCCTAAATTCCCCTTCTAACCCCTGGATACGCACTCTGCTGCTAACACAGTTCAATTCAACCGAACAATTTTTGGGAACCGTAACAGTGTAGTCAATTTTGCACGGTTTGAATAGCGATAGAAAACCATTAATTTTGTCGTGACGAGTTTCGACAACAACAAGGCCATCATCTTCTTGATGAATATCTACCTCGGTGCGGTCTGCATTCCCTGAATTCAGGTGTTTCACTGCGGTGATTGAAATAGTATCTTCGTTACCAGGGGATATAGCTACACTACCGCGAATATTGCTTAACTTCAACCGCGCGGGTTGGCTTATACTAATCGCGAATAGGATTTGTGAGAATTAGGATGATTGAGGAGCCTGC